>JAPLGR010000393.1 GCA_026390045.1 Chloroflexota bacterium
CCTCGAATGCCTCGGGAAGCAGATCTTCGTTGAAGACGAAGACGAGCTCGATATGGCCACTGCGCTCTCAGGCACCGGACCGGCCTACGTCTTCCTGTTCATGGAGGCGTTGGTCGATGCGGGCGTGCATCTCGGATTCCCGCGACGGATTGCTGAGCAGCTGGTCGTCCAGACGCTGAAAGGGTCCGTGGCGTTCTACGAATCCTCGCCCAGCCATCTGGCGCGGCTGCGTAATGAGGTGACCTCGCCAGCGGGGACAACAGCCGCCGCGTTGTACTATCTGGAGAAGGCAGGCTTCCGCCCCGCGATCTCTCGCGCCGTCTGGGCCGCGTACGAGCGGTCGGTGCAGCTCGGGCGCGGACAGAAACGCGCGCCGGTCGGCCAAGAATAGGGCTCTCGCTTGGGAATGACTTTACAGGAGGAGCCGGCTCGGTTATCATTCCCAAGTTCATCCCAGAGATACGAGAAGCAGCCCTGCGCACTGCGCCGCGGCCAGGCCCGTCGTGCCGCGCTTGACGTCAAGCCGCAGCCAGTGCCTGCCCATCCAGCCCGCACCCCGTCGTGGAGGCACGATGACAGACCCGCTCCAAGACCTGTCCTCCGATCTTCGACGTCAGATTGAGGCCTTCTCCCCCGTTGTTGAGATCAAGAACATCGGCACGGTCCAGGAGGCCGGGGATGGGATCGCCCGCGTCTCGGGGCTGGCGGAGGTCAGGTCTCAGGAACTCGTCCAGTTCGCCAACGGCGTGATGGGCATTGCCTTCAACCTGGAGGCGGACTCCGTTGGTGTGATCGTGATGGGTGATTACGCAGGCATTGAAGAGGGGATGACGGTATCCGGGACCGGCCGCATTGCCTCTGTCCCGGTGGGCGACGCGATGGTAGGGCGCGTGGTGAACGCCCTGGGACAGCCAATCGATGGAAAGGGCCCGGTCAAGGCGGCGTCGTTCCGGCCGATGGAACGCATTGCTCCGGGCGTGGTCCGCCGGCAGGATGTGGACACGCCCGTTCAGACGGGCATCACCGCCATCGACTCGATGATCCCGATCGGCCGAGGCCAGCGTGAGCTGATCATCGGCGACCGGCAGACGGGCAAGACGGCGATTGCCGTCGACACCATCATCCATCAGAAGGGCAAGGGGCTGACCTGCATCTACGTTGCCATCGGGCAGAAGCGCGCGGCGGTTGCACGGACGGTTGCTATCCTCGAGCGCTTCGGCGCGATGGAGCACACGGTCGTAGTCGTGGCGGCGGCGGATGAGCCCGCCGCGCTGCAGTACATCGCGCCGTACGCCGGCTGCGCCATCGGTGAGGAGTTCCTTGAGAACGGGCAGGACGCGCTGGTGGTGTACGACGATCTATCCAAGCATGCCTGGGCCTACCGGCAGGTCTCCCTCTTGCTGAGGCGCCCGCCGGGGCGTGAGGCCTATCCAGGTGACGTGTTCTACCTGCACAGCCGCCTGCTCGAGCGGGCGGTGCGCATGGCGGATCGTTACGTCCTGGCGCCGGATGGCACACAAGGGGATGCGGAGGTCGGCCAATCCGTCGATGGCAGAGTGTTTGATGGTCCGATGGCCCGTCACGATGCCGAGCAGGCCCTCAAGGCTGCCGATGGTTCCAGGGTGCGTCTTGCCAAGGTGCGCGGCTCCGGAGGTTCTCTGACGGCGCTGCCGATTATTGAGACGCTCCTGGGAGATGTCTCGGCCTACATCCCGACCAACGTGATCTCGATCACCGACGGTCAGATCTTCTTGGAAACCGATTTGTTTAACCAAGGTATCCGTCCCGCCGTTTCGGTCGGTCTGTCCGTATCGCGCGTCGGTTCCGCAGCGCAGATCAAGGTCACCAAGCAGGT
>JAPLGR010000469.1 GCA_026390045.1 Chloroflexota bacterium
GAGCCCAGGCATCCAGGGGACTCGAGCGAAGTGAACCGCCCGACCTGATGGTCGGGCGGTTTGGCGGGGATGAAGGGATTCGAACCCTCGGTCTCTGCCTTGACAGGGCAGCGTGTTAGGCCGCTACACCACACCCCCAAACAGCGCTCAGTCTACCATAGCGATTTAAGCCCCGTCAAGGCAAGCGAGAAGAACGCCGTTCACGCGAGCGCCGACCGGATCGCCTCGGCGGTCCGCACGACGCCCTCATCGTCAACCCAGTAGTGGAGCACCAGACGGATGCGCCGTGCGCTGACCGAATGGATCTTGATCCGTGACCGGGCCAATACCTCCTCCATCCCCGTGCCGTCCAGGCGCGCATCGTCCGACAGCCGGAAGTAGACCATGTTGGACGGCGGACTCGGGTCCTCAACCGTCACGTGCGGGATCTTGCTGAGCCGGCGGGCAAGGTCCTTCGCCCGGCGGTGATCCTCCGGCAGGCGGTCCACCATCTTCTCCAGCGCCACGATCCCCGCTGCGGCAAGGATGCCTGCCTGCCGCATGCCACCTCCAAGTTGCTTTCGAATGCGACGCGCGCGATGGATGAAGTCCTGCTCGCCACACAATACGGATCCCACCGGGGCACACAGCGCCTTCGAAAGACAGAAGGTCACCGAGTCCGCTGGCGCCGCCAGTCGTGAGGCCGGGACCCCAAGCGCAGCGGCTGCATTGAAGAGCCGCGCCCCGTCAAGATGCAGTTTGAGGTGATGCCGTCGCGCGAGCGCGCCAACCGAATCCGTGTAGGTCTCATCCAGCACCGCACCTCCGCATCGGTTGTGCGTGTTCTCGAGGCACACCAATCGGGAGACTGGAAAGTGCACATCCTCCGAGCGCACGGCGGCTTCAATCGCATCCAGAGGCAACTGACCGTTCGGCAGGGTCTTGACCGGATGCGGATGGACACCGCCCAGCGCGGCGATGCCTCCCGCCTCATAGTTGAACGTGTGGCACTGATCGCCCAGGATCACCTCGTCACCGCGTTGGCAGTGCGAAAGGACAGCCGCCAGGTTGCCCATCGTCCCGGAAGGCACGAACATGGCCCCCTGCTTCCCCATCCGCTCGGCGGCCATTGCCTCGAGGCGGTTGACGGTCGGATCATCGGCAAAGACGTCGTCTCCTACTTCCGCGGCCGCCATTGCCTCGCGCATCTCCGGCGTGGGCGCCGTCACGGTGTCCGAACGCAGGTCCACCCAGTCCATCCGAACCTCCTCATGTCCCTGCAACATACGACCCCCGCGTGCCGCTTCGACCGACTACTGCATTGCGTCGCAGTTCAGCTAGCACAAGCTCGAAGTCCGCGGGAAGCGGAGCTTCGAATTCCCTTGGCTCACTCTCGCCCGGCAGTACAAGACGCAGCCGCCATGCATGCAGCATCTGACGCGGCGCCTGGACCGTTGGCCTTCGCCGTCCATAGACGCGGTCGCCAGCCACCGGGCATCCCAGGAACGCCAGATGCACACGGATCTGATGCGTGCGGCCGGTCTCCGGATGCACCTCAAGCAGGCATGCGTCCCGGAAGGCCTCGAGCATCCGATAGGATGTGACCGCCGATCGACCCTTGCCAGCCGTCACAACCGCCATTCGCTTCCGGTTCTTGAGATCGCGCCCGATCGGCGCTTCGATCTTTCCCGTCTTCGTCGGCGGATGACCCTCAGCGATTGCCAGGTAGGTCTTCGAGATCGCGCGCGACTTGAACTGCTGCTGCAGGCTGCGATACGCGCCATCGTTCTTGGCCAGGAGGATCAAACCGGAGGTGTCCTTGTCCAATCGGTGGACCACGCCCGGGCGGACCTCGCCGCCTATGCCTTCGAGGTCAGGCGCGTGCGCCAGCGCGGCATGGACCAGCGTCCCCGTGGCATGCCCGGGCGCCGGATGCACCACCATCCCCGCCGGCTTGTTCACCAGCAGCACGTCGGCACTCTCGAAAATGACATCGAGGGGAATGGATTCAGCCTGCAGCTCCGAGGGTATCGGGGGAGGCAACCGGACCTGGATCTGGTCGCCGGCCGCCAGTCGCTGGCCCGGCCGCGCGGCCACTAGTGCGTTGACGCGGACGTGGCCGTCGCGAATCAGGCCCTGCGCGCGCGTTCGGCTGATGGCCGGGAGCAACGAGGCGAGCGCGACGTCCAGTCGGGCGCCGACTAGTGTCGGCTCGATCTGGAACGCCTGGTCGCTCACCTTGCCGAGGGCTCGCTCAGGTCGTGATCCAAAGGCGGAGTCCCCCTTGCTTCAGCGGCATCGTCCCCGCCTCGCGGCTTGCGCCGCTCCTCGATCCACATCCCGGCGACGAGCACCGCCACGCCAACCGAGATGCTGGCATCCGCCACGTTGAACACGGGGAATGTACCGAGGGAGATGAAGTCCGTCACGGTGCCCACGAGCAGCCGGTCAATCAGGTTGCCCAACGCGCCAGCGAACTGCAGGATCAGCGCTGCCCGCAGCGGCCATTGGGCGGCCGGCACGCGGGGGAAGTAATACAGGATCGCCACGCTCACCAGGGCCGCGACCACGGTGAAGATCATGCTGGCCGACGGGAAGAGGCCGAAAGCCGCTCCAGTGTTGTTCCAGTGGATGACGCGGGCATAGGGCGCCAGCCAGGTGATCGGCATCCACGTCTCGCCAACCTCCAGCTGCGTGCGCACGAGGTACTTCGTCCATTGGTCGAACGCCAGGATCAATCCGGAGCACCCGAGCAGGATCATGGCGTCGCGCAGTCGTCCCAACCTTCGCCTCCCGGCCTCACGCCGACCTCGATTGTACCAAGGCCGCGCCGCTTACACGCGGCTGAGGGCGACCCGAACGCGTTCTCCGTCGAACTCAAGATTGGCCACCGACTCACCCTGCGGCTCCGGGCGAATCTCCAGCCTCTCGGCGAGCACCTCGCCTGCAACGTAGTCCCTGTGCAGCGTGATCGCTTCGGCCAGCCGCTCGCTCGCCATGTACTCAACGTGGATCCGGTCCTCCACTTTGAATCCGGACTCCTTGCGCAGGTCCTGGATGCGGCGAACCAGCTCGCGCGCCAGGCCCTCGCGTTCGAGCTCAGGCGTCAGCTCCGTGCGCAGCGCGGCGATGTACGCGCCCTCCGCCGCGGCCGAGAGCCCTGCATGCGCTACCAGACGAACCTCGACCTCGTCCGCCAACACCTCGACCTGCTCCTCTCCCACCGTAACT
>JAPLGR010000273.1 GCA_026390045.1 Chloroflexota bacterium
CGTACCGTCGAGTACTTCCGAATCCCGCGCACGGTGCTGACCGTGTGCCTGGGCAAGTCCACCTATGCCCGCTGCGGCATCATCGTCAACGTCACGCCCTTTGAGCCGGAGTGGGAAGGCTTCGTGACGCTGGAGATCTCGAACACCACGCCGCTGCCCGCCCGGATCTACGCCAACGAGGGCATCGCCCAGGTGCTGTTCTTCGAGGCCGACGAGCCGTGCCTCAAGTCCTACGCCGACAAGAAGGGCAAGTATCAGGCGCAGAAGACGATCGCCCTGCCGCGGCTGTAAGTCCAATCATGACGGATGCCCCCTGCGCCCCCGAATCGAGGACGCTCTCCGCATTGTGGCGAGCGATCTTCCTGGTCTCGTTCCCGTTCGGCATCCTGGCATTCGTCCTGCCGATCTACGGGCGCGAGCTGGGCGCCTCGGCCATCGAGGTGGGCGCGTTCTTCTCCGCCTTCTCGATTGTTCCCGTCATCGTGCGGCCGCTACTTGGCCGCGCGCTCGACCGCTGGGGCCGACGCCCATTCCTGCTCGCCGGCCTCGTGGGCTACCTGGCCGCCGTGCTGGCCTTCGGTTTCGGCACATCGGTCTGGATGCTGACCCTGGCGCGGTTTCTGCAGGGGATCGGTGCCGCGTTCTTGTGGCTGACAGCGCTCACAATGGTGGCCGATCTGGCCGCCACCGGCGGGCGCGGCCTGAACTTCGGGCTGATCGACGAGGCCACGAACCGCGGGGCGATCATCGGGACAACGCTCGGCTTCGCCATCCTGTTCTGGCTGCAGGGCGACGTGGGGATCGAGTGGAAGCAGCTGTGGTGGATCCTGTTCGCCATCTACGGCGTGACGACCGTCGCGGCGTTGGCCATTGCCTGGCGCGGGGCGCGCGAGACGCGCCCGATTGCACTGAGCCCCTGCTTCCAAGGGCATCACCCGCCGCTTGATCACGCTGACGGGGATCGTGCTGGTCATCGGTGCCTCAAGCGCCATGGTCTGGCCGATGCTCGTCATCTTCCTGCAGGACACGCTGCACGCCGAAGCGGACGGCATCGCCTTTGCCTATCTCCCGGCGGCGCTGATCAGCTCGTTCCTACCGTCGCGCTTGGGCGTTCTGTCTGACCGCTTTGGCCGCCGGAAGCCGATGATTCTCGGTCTGCTCGTCGGTGCAGCCGCCTCGGCCCTGATCCCCCATCTGCGCTCCCTGCTTGCGCTGGCCGGATTGTGGGCGGTCGAATCGGCGGGCTACGCCGCCTCTGTCCCGGCCGAGCGGGCCTTCGTTGCGGACATCGCCGGCGAGGACGTGCGCGGCACGAGCTACGGCCTGTACACCTTCGCCTATTTCCTCGGCTCGGCCATCGGGCCTCTGGCGGGAGGCTGGTTGTACGACCGCGTCAGCCCGGCCACGCCTTTCTACCTGAACACGGTGGCCCTTCTCTTCGGCGCGCTGCTCGTGGCGGTGGCGCTGCGCGAGCCCACACCCCCTATGAAGAGAGACTGACCGGTGGCTGTGCCACCGGTCAGTTCCTTCCTCGCGTTCTGCCCCTACGGGCGCGCTAGACGGTGAACTTGCCTGAGTCGTAGAACAGGTCGCCGTCGGCGAAGATCTGGCCACCCTGGCGCATGTCGCAGATCATGTCCCAATGGATGGTGCTCTGGTTCTTCGAGCCAGTGTCGGGGTATCCAGACCCGACCGCCATGTGAATGCTCCCGGCGATCTTCTCGTCGAATAGGATGTCCTTGGTGAAGCGGTTGATGCGGCGGTTGGTGCCGATCGCCCACTCGCCCAGGTAGCGCGAGCCGGCGTCCGTGTCGAGCGTGCTCAGCATGAAGCTTTCGTTCTTGGCGGCGGTGGCCTTGACCACGCGGCCGCGCTCTAGGGTCAACTCGATGCCATCCACCTCAACACCGTAGGCGATCGCCGGATAGGTGAAGCGCACCCAGCCCTCCGCGGAGTCCTCCACCGGGCCGGTGAAGATCTCGCCGTCGGGCATGTTCACCTGGCCGCAGCAGTTGACGAACTTGCGGCCTTCCACCGACAGCGAGAGATCGGCGTTTGGGCCGCGCACCTCGATTCGCTTTCGCCCCAGCAACCACTTGACTACCCGTTCCTGCTCGTTCTGCTGCTCACGCCAGCGCGCCGGGGCGTCCGGTTCATCGGCGTACATGCACCCGTAGACGAACCGCTCGTAGTCTTCCAAGCTCATGTCGGCGTCCTGCGCCAGCGCCGGCGTCGGGAACAGGCTCACGCACCACTTCAGCTCACGGCTCGACCCGCGCTGCAGGAAGACCTCCCGTATTTCGGTGTTGGCCCGATTGCGGATGGCCCGCTTCTCGTTGTCCACCGCGCTCAGGCTGCGCGTGTTCTCATTGCTGTGCAGGATGATCAGCCCTTCGAACTCACAGCGCAGCTTCGCTTCGATCTCTGATACGTGGTTCAGCTGGTCCTCGTTGGCCTCGGCCAGGAACACGTCATCGAAGCCGAAGTAGCCCAGGTAGGTGTCGAAGCCCATCAGCGGATACGGATAGCCTCCGGCGCGCAACGTGTACCGCACGAGCTCGCGGATCAGCGGGGCGGCCAGCGGCGAGGCGACGATCGCCACGCGGTCGCGGGGCTTGACCTCGACCGAGTAGTTCACCAACACCTGGGCGAGTTGTTCAACGCGCGGGTCGGGCATCGTACCTCTCTCCTTACAGCCGCCCTGGGGCGGCGCGGTCGTCGGGGGATGCGGCGCTACTCAGGGGACTTGCAGCGTGCAGCCGCCGGTGAAGGTCAACTCAAACGACAGAAGCGGCTCGGCGTCCGCCCACCAGAAGACCAGCGTGAAGTCCTTCCCGCTGCGGGCGGCCACGCGGGTGCGCTCATCGCTCGGGATCTTGAAGATCGCATCGCTGTCGATCGAAGCACCGTCGGGCGGGAGGATCTTCTCGCCCCCCATGCGCACTTCGGTCAGCGGATTGTCGGAATCCCATTCGATCGGGCTGCTCTCCAGGTAGAGGTCAGCGTCGGTGGCGTTGTCAATCGTCCACGTCGCCTCGGCTCCATCGCGGTGGAACCCAATGAGCTGCAAGCCGGGGCAGGTCGCCGAGACGATGGGGGTTGGGACAGCGGTTGGCGCAGGGCTTGCGGTTGGCGGGACTGCTACGAGGGGCGCAGTCGTCGGGGCTTCGAGCGGCGCCGTCAGCGCGGGCTGGCTGGTCGCCTGTGCGCCGCCGGTCAACCTCGGCCATGCGACCGCGCCCGCCAGCCCGAGCACGACCGCTACCATCACGGCGATCAAGGCCCAGCCCAGCCGGGAGCCGGTGCGAGGCGGCGCCTGAACCTTGCCCACCGCCGCACGGAGCGGCGCGGTGATCACC
>JAPLGR010000435.1 GCA_026390045.1 Chloroflexota bacterium
GGAACTCCATCTCAGGGAATGGCTTGGTGTTGGTGCGAAAGTACGTTTTTTACTCTGACTGGTAGAGAATGCTCCCAGTATGTTCTTCCACGAGCATCTTGCGGAGCGAGACCGAGGGCGCTCTATGTACTGCGCCAAGGCTTCGCGCGTCTTGTGTGAAGTTGTCGGGATCTTGACCGACATGTCCACGCTGAACCCGCTGTGCGTTCAGTCGAGCATGTTCGGAGTTGCCCCGTCGTAGACATGACTTAATGGAGTAATGGGAATGAGATATGCCACGGACCCGACCTGCCTATCCGCCTGAGATGCGCCAGAAGATCGTGGAGTTGGCACGTTCCGGCCGGACGGTTGCCACCCTAGCTAAGGAGTTTGAGCCAACGGAGATCGCCATCCGCAACTGGATCGCCCAGGCCGATCGAGACGCGGGGGTCCGCAGCGACAGCCTAACGGCGGATGAGCGTAAGGAACTGAACCGGCTGAGACGAGAGGTTCGCACCTTGCGAGAAGAGCGAGACATCCTAAAAAAGCAGCAGCGTGGTTCGCGCAGGAGAGGAGACCGGCGCGACACCACTAAGGCCTTCGGGTACATGAAGGCCCAGGAAGATCGGTTTCCCATCGCCACGATGAGTTGGGTGCTAGAGGTCTCGCGCAGCGGGTTCTACGCGTGGAGTGTCCGCACACCTTCCCGAGACGTGCTTTCTAGGACGCCGAGCTGACGGATCGCATCGCGAAGATCCATGAAGATTCTCAGGGCACCTATGGAGCCCTGAGGGTCCACGCTGAGTTGTCAACAAGCGGGAGGCGTATAAGTCGCAAGCGGGTGGCCCGCCTGATGCGTACAAACAGCATCCGGGGTGTGAGTCGGCGCAAGTGGACCACGACAACCGTACGGGATCGTGCCGCGGTGGTGACCCCTGACTGGTGAAGCGGGACTTCCAGACCCACGGCCCAAACCAGCTCTGGGTGGCCGACATCACCTACGTGCCCACCTGGAGTCGATTTCTCTACGTGGCAGTGGTGCTTGACGCCTGGAGTCGTCGGGTGGTCGGATGGGCCTTCGCGATGCATCTGAGGTTTGAACTGGTTATGGCGGCCCTCGAGATGGCGGTCCGACGTCGTCAGCCCAACGGCGGTGATCCTCCACTCAGACCAAAGAAGTACACCTCAGTGGCATTCGGTACCTAGTCAGAATGAAGTGACCGCCCCGATCGTAGTACCGTAGGTTGCGCTACGATCGGAAGAAGGTAGCGTAGAGCTACATACGAAGGAGGCGGTCATGAGCAAGTCTATCGTAGAAGCGCGGCGTTTTGTAGGGCTTGATGTGCACGCCGAAACCATCGCTGTGTCGGTGGCCGAGAAGGATGGGGAGGTGCGCAGTCTCGGCGTCATCCCGAACCGGCTGTCGAGCATTCGCAAACTCATGGGGAAGCTTGGAGATGCGAGCACGTGGCGGGCGTGCTACGAGGCGGGGCCGACGGGCTATACGCTGTACTGGCAGCTCACGCGGCTCGGGGTGGAGTGCATGGTTGTCGCGCCGACGTTGGTGCCCATGAAGGCAGGGGATCGGGTGAAGACGGATCGACGGGACGCGGAACGGCTTGCCAGGAGCTTTCGAGCGGGCGAACTGACGCCGGTGTGGGTACCGGACGCCGCGCACGAAGCGCTGCGGGACCTGGTACGCGCACGAGAAGCTGCCAAGGGGGATCAGTTGCGGGCACGACATCGCCTGGGGAAGTTCCTGCTCAGACACGGGCGACGACCCTCGGAAAGGATGAAGGCGTGGACGGAGCGCCATCTCGATTGGATACGGCGGGAGGTGAAGTTCGAGCAGTTCGCTCAGCAAGCGACGCTTGAGGACTACCTTGCGGAGGTGGATCATCTCGGCCAGCGCATCGTGCGGCTGGAGAAGGCGATCGACGAGGCGATTGAGGGTGCGCCGGCGACGATGAAGGCCGTGGTGAGTGCGCTCCAGGCGCTCCGAGGCGTTGGAAAGATGACGGCGGTCACCATTGTTGCTGAGGTGGGGCAGCTGTCGCGATTCGCGAAGGCTCGGCAGCCGATGGAATACAGCGGGACCGTGGCCAGCGAGCACTCCAGCGGCGAGCGCACGCGGCGCGGTGCGATCACCAAGACCGGGAACGCCCATCTGAGGCGGGTGCTGGTGGAGGCGGCGTGGTGTCAGCGATACAAGCCGACGCTGAGTCGGGCACTTCGGGCACGCC
>JAPLGR010000179.1 GCA_026390045.1 Chloroflexota bacterium
ATGCGACCTCCAGGTTGCCCGGCGCATGACCGCCGGGAGATGGGAAATCCAGCGAGCGGCTATCCGCCCTTCGGCGGAGGTGCGAGGCAGGCGCGACGAGTGGCCGTCAACGGGATGGCGAACATCACCATGAGGACGGTATTCAAAAGGACGTTGACCCATACTCCATGCAGAGCCGAGATCGCCGTATCCACCGCGTACCAGGCGCCGATGCCCGCAACCATCGCCCACCAGGCCCATGCCTCGCGGCGCGAGAACGCGAAGCGCACCAGCGCCGCGACCATCACACCCCACCCAATAACGGTCGCACCCCACGCACCATAGACCCATCCTTGGTAACCTGGGACGCCCTCGGGAATCCCCTCCGGCCAGAACGCCGGATCAATCGATCGGTTCATGGTGGAGAAGACGATGGTCTGGTTCAGCAGCGCCATGGCGATGCCAAAGGCGATCAGCACCAGGCTGGCGATCCACAGCCAGCGGCACCAGAAAACGAAATTGCGCATGATCCAACCCTCCGCCGTGACCCTGATGATACTCCGCTTGATAGACAGCGGGCGGTATAATGCGCGCCCCGTTCGCGCGCGAGCGCCTGCGGGGCCCATGGATGGCAATGCACATTCCCGCGCGGAGGGCGGGCGAAGATATGGCACACGCGCACATGCACAGCGGCGGCTGGGGATCGTTCATCCGCTACGATGAGGAGCAGGACCGCCCGCAGGTCTCACGTGCGCTGCTGAGTCGCGTCGGGCAGTATGCGCGTCCCTACTGGGGCGGGGTGGCCGTCATGCTGGCGACGATCCTGGCCATCTCGCTCCTCTCCCTCATTCCACCGCTGTTGCTGCGAGACCTGATTGACACAGCCCTGCCTCAGCACGATGCGGGCCGGCTCAACCTGCTTGCGCTGGGGATGATCGCAGTGCCTCTGGCTAACGGGCTGATCGGTGTGGCGCAGCGCTACGCCAGCGCGCGCGTAGGGGAAGGCATTATCTTTGACCTCCGGTGCGCGATCTACGCTCACGTCCAGCGCATGAGCCTGCGTTTCTTCACCCGCACGCGCGCCGGCGAGCTGATGTCGCGCCTGAACAACGATGTGGTCGGTGCGCAGGGGGCCATCACCGGTACATTTGTGACTCTCATCAGCAACACGGTCTCCTTGGTAATGACTCTGGCCATCATGCTGTCGCTGGAGTGGCGGCTGACGCTGCTCGGCATCGCCATCTTCCCCCTCTTCATCCTGCCGGCGCGCCGGATCGGGCAGACACTCCGAACGCTCCGGCGGAAGTCGATGGATCTGAACGCGCACATGAATGCCCAGATGAATGAGACACTGAACATCAGCGGGGCGCTGCTGACGAAGGTCTTCGGCCGCCAGCGCATGGAGGTGGACCGATTCCGGGAACGCTCCGCCGGGGTGCGCGACATCGGTGTCCAGCAAGCCGTGGTCGGGCGCTGGTTTGCCCTGGGCCTCAGCCTGGTGAGTGCGCTGGGCACGGCGCTTGTCTTCTGGGCGGGCGGACACCTGGTGCTGCGCGGGATCTTCAGTGTCGGGACGATCGTTGCCTTCAGTGCCTACCTGGCGAACCTGTACGGCCCGTTGATGGCGATGTCCAACGCGCGAGTGGACTTCGCCACGTCGATGGTCAGCTTTGAGCGAGTGTTCGAGGTGCTTGACCTCCCGGCTGAGATCAGCGACCGGCCCGGGGCGCTCGATCTCGCCCGGGTGGAGGGCAGCCTCCGCTTTGACCGGGTCACCTTCTCGTATGAGGAGGAGGGGGACGAGGCGGCCGAGCTCGAAGAGGTGCGGCGGTTCACGCCGCACGCGACGGTCGACTATGTGCCGTCCATCCCTCGTCAGTCGGCGCCGGAAGGCGCCTCCGGCCCGACGCGCTACGCGCTGCAAGAGATCAGTTTCGAGATCCGTCCGGGCCAGGTGGCGGCGCTCGTCGGCCCGAGTGGAGCTGGGAAGACGACGGTTACCTACCTGGTGCCGCGGCTGTACGATCCGACCGACGGCGCGGTGCTGCTGGATGGGCATGATCTGCGCGATCTGACTCAGGAGTCGCTCGCCCGTCATATCGGGATGGTCACGCAGGAGAGCTACCTGTTCCATGACACGTTGCGGAACAACCTGCTGTATGCCCGGCCGGAGGCGACGGATGCCGAGCTGGAGGCCGCGTGCCGCGCGGCGAACATCCACGAGTTCATCGCCTCCTTGCCCGACAAGTACGAGACGCTGGTGGGGGAGCGGGGCTACCGGCTGTCCGGTGGCGAGAAGCAGCGAGTGGCCATCGCCCGGGTGATTCTGAAAGACCCGCGGGTGCTGATTCTCGATGAGGCGACGAGCCACCTTGACTCGCAGTCGGAGGCGCTGATCCAGCAGGCGATGGAGCTGGTGATGCGCGGGCGGACGTCGCTGGTGATCGCTCACCGGCTGAGCACGGTCATCGGTGCAGATGTGATTCTCGTAATGGAAGGCGGGCGCGTAGTAGAGCAGGGCGGGCACGCCGACCTTCTTGCCCGAGGTGGGGCGTACGCGCGGCTGTATGACACGCAGTTCAACCCGCAGGGCAGCCGCGAGGCCTCAACCACTTCCCCCTGAGCGGGTGTGCCATGCGGGCTGGAAGTGCGATGTCCGCGGGCCCGGCTACTCTTCCACTTGAGCGGCGGATGCGGCGGGAATCTCGGCCGTGGGCAGAAAGCGCGGAGGCCTGCGCGCCCGCGAGGCCTGCTCGAAAGCGTACGCCAGGCGCAGGAGCGTCGGCTCACTCCACGCGCGGCCGAAGAACGACAACCCCACCGGCAACCCGAAGATGAATCCGCCCGGCACAGTGATGTGCGGGTACCCGGCGACGGCGGGAGGTGAGGTGCTCTCCATGTCCCAGGACTGCGCGTCGCCGTTCGCCAGGTCGATCAGCCACGCAGGACCGCCGGAGGGCACGACCAGCGCGTCGAGACGGTGCTTGCGGAGCGCTGCATCGATGCCCTGAGCGCGCGTCAAGCGGTGATTGCGCGCCAGCGCCTGGCGGTACTTGCGGCCTGTGAGTGGCCCCTTCTCCTGCGCCAGCAGCATGCGTTCCTGCCCGAAGTAGGGCATCACCTGCAGCCTGTGGTCATCGTTGAATCGGATGATGTCTGCCATGGAGCGCATGCGGGAAGT
>JAPLGR010000050.1 GCA_026390045.1 Chloroflexota bacterium
CACCCCGATCCCTGTGATCGGGCCGTGAACGTGTAGCGAAGGGGCCGGCGCGCCTGAGCGAGCGGGATCGCAAGCTTGGCGAAGAGCGCGCTCTTGTCGATCTGGCTGGCCGCTTCGGGGTTCGCTGTCCATGTGCCCAGGATCGGGAGCGCGCCCGCGAAGCCCTCGCGGTGCGGGGTGCCCTCCTGCGCCACCTGCGGGATTTCAGCTTCCTGCTCCTCGATTGGCGAGGACTCGGGCTGGGTGAATGTTTCGACAGGAGCCTCCGGAATGGGCTGTTCCTCGACGGCCGGGGCAGAAGCCACTTCCACCGGGGCTGGCGGCTCCAGCGGCGGAGCTTCCGCCGGTGCGACCTCCGCCGGTGCGACCTCCACCGGCGCTACCTCGACCGGCTCGACCTCCACCGGCACTGCCTCCACCGGCGCAGCGACAGGCTCTGGCACTGCGACAGCCTCCGGCGCCTCTTCGGGGACGGGGGCGTCTCTCACGTCAATCGCCGCAAGGTCCGCATCGACGGGAAGCTCCTCGCTGACAGTGGGCGCCGTCTCGGGGGCGAGATCCGCGTCCGGAGGAAGTTCCGCAACGACCGGGGGCGCGGCCTGGAGCGCGGGCGGCTCCACCTCCGCTGGCGCGACCTCCACCTGCTGCTGCTCCGCCTCCGCATGTGACATCGTCACGGCTTCCTGCGGCGGCGCCAGAACGAGGCGCGAGGGCTCGTCCCACACGGTGGTGGAGAGTCTGTCTGCAAAGGACCAAGCACGTCCTTCGCCCCCAAACATCGACGCGAGGTAGCCGTACTTCGCGGCGAGAACGGGGTCCAAGCCTTTCAGCTCCGCGTAGGCTGCGTCGGCTTCGACGAAATGCTCCAGCTCGTACTCGCTGCGAGCCACGCCAAGCAATGCAGCCGTATCGCGAGGGTCCAACCCGAGCGCCCATCGGTAGTAGGAGAGCGCGAGGGGGTAGTCCTTGCGAAGGAACGCCACGCTGCCGAGGTTGGTCCACGCGAATTGCCAGTCGGCCTTTGCGGAGAGCGAGAACTGCGCCCACGCCTCCTTGAGCATCCCGTAGCGGCCGTAGAGGATCCCCAGCTCGTTCGCGGCTTCGGGGGAACTCTCCGTGCCGTGCCGTGCTCGGTGCTCCTGGACGGCCGGATCGATCTCTTTCGCGAATTCAATAGTCTTTATCTCCAACGATTCCATAATCAGCCCCATGATGCCGTCAGAGAGTACAACTACTGGATTGCGGTACTTATCCGCCAGGTAAAAAGCCAGCTGTACAAGATCATGGACTTCCTGGACTGAAGATGGAGCTAAAACTATATTCCTGTACTGGCCTTGTCCTCCACCACGAGTTACACTAAGATAGTCCATTTGAGCGTGTCTAACGCTTCCTTGCCCTGGTCCTCCGCGCTGTACCAGTACTACTACACAGGGGAGTTCAGCAGCGGCCAGGTGCGACATTCCTTCCTGCATTAAGGCCCAACCCGGGCCTGAGGTAGAAGTTATCACCCTGAAGCCAGCAGCAGCCCCCCCATAGAGCATATTAATCGAGCCTAATTCATCCTGTGTTTGGACAAAAACCTTTCCCCTCTTGGGATATTCACGGGCAAACCATTCCGGAATTTCATTTTGTGGAGTTATGGGATATCCAAAATATCC
>JAPLGR010000170.1 GCA_026390045.1 Chloroflexota bacterium
GCTCACGCCGCTGGTGAAGTCGGTCCACCGCCGTACCGGATTCTCCATTGATGCACACCACCTGACCCTGGCTGGGTTGTGTGACCGCTGCTCCGCCTAGTCCACTGCAACCAGGAGAGACTCGCCATGTTCTTGCATCCCGAGCCCATGCACATCCCGGACGGTTTCCTTTCGACCATTGTTGCCATCGTCTTCTGGGCGATCTCAATCGCTGCCGTGGCCTTCGCCTTGCGACGCACCGGCAAGCAACTCGGGGAGCGTCAGGTCCCACTCATGGGCGTGCTGGCGGCCGCCATCTTCGCTGGCCAGATGCTGAACTTCAGCGTCACCGGCGGAACCTCCGGGCACCTGCTCGGTGCAGCAATCGCCACGATCCTGGTCGGCCCGTGGCCAGCGGTCATCGTCATGACGACCGTCGTCAGCATCCAGGCGTTGATCTTCCAGGACGGCGGGCTGCTGGCGTTGGGCGCTAATCTGTTCAACATGGCCATCGTCGGCGTGGCGGTCGCCTACTTCGCCTACACCAGCTTGCGGCGGATGCTCCGCAGTGAGCCGTGGGGACTGCTCGTCAGCGGCTTTGTCGCCGCTTGGGCCTCGATCTTCATTGCCGCACTCGCTGCGGCGCTGGAGTTGGCTGTTTCCGGCACATCCCCAGCCAACGTCGCCGTGCCGTCCATGGGCGGCATCCACGCCCTGATTGGGATCGGTGAAGGGCTAATCACGGTTGGAGCGTTGGCCTTCCTCTATGCGACGCGCCGCGATCTCTTCAGCGCGCAACCGGCGGGCGCCAAGGGAGGGGCGGCTGTCTGGGCATTCGGCCTTGGCATTGCTCTCCTGTTGGCCGTGCTCTCGCCGCTTGCTTCGGCTCACCCCGACGGCCTGGAGTGGGTTGCCGAGCAGAAGGGCTTCCTGGAAGCCGCCCGCGGTCCGTTATTCCGCCTGATCCCGGACTATGTCTTTCCCGGGGTGTCGAACGAAACGCTGGCCACGATCCTGGCCGGGATTTTGGGCACGCTGCTCGTCTTCGGTGTGGCACTGGGCGTCGCCTACCTGCGCCGGAACCGGAAGGCCGCCGCCTAGGCTCGATCCGAGCACAAGGCGCTGCGCGCATTTCCCGGGCGCAGCGCCTTGTTGGATGGTCATGCACGTCCACTTTCTCGATCCCTACCGCCCCCTGGTCAGCCCGATCCACGCCCTCGACGGGCGGGTGAAGTTCGTCCTGACGGTTGCGTTCATCCTCACCGTCTCGCTCACGCCGTACGGCGCCTGGCCCGTATACCTGCTGCTGCTTTCCCTCATGATCTCGGTGGAGATCCTCTCCGGGCTGGGTGTGGGATTTGTGCTGCGGCGCGCCAACCTGGCACTCCCCTTCGTTCTGGCGGCGCTTCCGCTCGTCTTCACGACGCCAGGGAGGGAGCTCGCACGTCTTCCCATTGGCCCATGGACCCTGGTCGCCACCGTCGAAGGGATGCTGCATTTCATCAATGTGGCACTCAAGTCGTGGCTCTCCGTCCAGGCGGCGATCGTGCTCGCGTCATCGACTCCCTTCCCTGATCTGCTGCTGGCGATGCGCGCCGTCCGTATCCCGCGCCTGCTGGTGGCGATGTTCGGCCTGATGTGGCGCTATCTGTTCGTGCTTGCCGACGAAGGGCTGCGGCTGATGCGTGCCCGCGCCTCGCGCTCCGGCCACGCCCGCCGCGTTGACGGCGAGGCGAGGCGGGCCCGCGCGGGAGGGTCGCTGGGTTGGAGGGCGCGCGTCACCGGCGGTATGGCTGGGAGCCTGTTCCTGCGCGCCATCGAACGCAGCGACCGAATCTATGTTGCCATGCTGTCCCGCGGCTATGACGGAGAGGTCCGCTCCTTCGCGCTGCCGCCCCTGTCCTTACGCGCCCAGAGCACGCTGTGGATCGGGCTGTCGGTCCTCGGGATCCTCTGGCTGACCGGTCTCCTGGCTTGGGGGTAACCCATGCACCACTCAATTGAAGTCCAGGCTCTCAAGTTCTCCTATCCGGACGGCCACCCGGTCCTGCGCGGTGTTTCCATGAGCATCGCGCCGGGAGAGAAGGTCGCCCTGGTGGGACCGAATGGAGCAGGAAAGTCCACGCTGCTGCTTCACCTGAACGGCATCCTGCGCGGTGAAGGCCGCGTGTCGGTGTGCGGCCAGGAGATCTCCGACCGCACGCTGGGGGTGATCCGCTCGGCCGTCGGCCTTGTCTTCCAGGACCCTGATGACCAGCTCTTTTCCCCCACGGTGTTCGACGACGTCGCCTTCGGGCCGATCTATCAGGGGCTGCCGGAACCTGAGGTGCGGGAACGCGTGACGGCCGCCCTATCTGCGGTCGGCATGGAGGATCGCGCCCAGCGCGTCTCGCATCACCTGAGCGAAGGGGAGAAGAAACGCGTCGCCATCGCCACTGTCCTGGCCATGCAGCCGGAGGTGCTGGTGCTGGATGAACCCGCCGCAGGGCTAGACCCACGCGCCCGCCGAGGCCTGATCCAGTTGCTTGCCGAACTGCCTCAGACGATGCTGGTCGCCACGCATGACATGCGCCTGGTAGCCGAGCTCCTCCCGCGCACCATCATCCTCGACGACGGGCAGATCAGCGCGGATGGACCGACAGCCGAGCTGCTCGCTTCGCCTAACTTGCTTCGCGCCCACGGTCTCGAACTGCAGTGAGCCCGGCCCGGGTCTGATCTCCCCAGCGTGACGCCCCGACGGCCGCTGACGGCAGCCGTGCTCCGGCTGAGGGCCAGCGTGCCGCGCTGCGGTCCGCATCAGCCCAGGCTTGACGTATTCCCCCTATATGTTGTAATATCACTATACAATGATATATATGAGGCTGATCGCATGTTGATGACCGCTGCCCTCACTTCGCTTGAGCTCAAGGCCAAGCTCTTCCGCGGGCTGGGTGATCCATCGCGCCTGTCGATCCTCGAGACGCTCAGACGCGGCCCCAAGACGGTGAGCGAGATCGTCGCCTCCACCGGCCTATCCCAGCCCAATGCCTCCAACCACCTCGCCTGCCTGCGCGACTGCGGACTGGTGCGCTCGGAACCCTCCGGCCGCTACGTCTCCTATGCGCTGAGCGACGACCGCGTGGCCGGGCTGCTCGCGCTGGGCGAGGAGGTGCTGGCGGATGTCGCCCGCGGTATCTACGAGTGCACGCGTGTCGACCGCGGGGCAGGTGCCGCGTGACCCTCGAGCAGACGATCGAGGTCCCGGTTCTCGGGATGGACTGCGCCGAGTGCACGCAGCATGTCCGGCAGGCCATCGCGGCTGTCCCCGGCGTGAGCGCGGTCGATGTCCTGCTGGCAACGGAGAAGGCCGTCGTCCGGCTGGATCCGGTGCGCGCGGATCGCCAGGCGATCGCCCGCGCCGTCGAGGGTGCAGGCTACAAGGTCCCGGCTGACCGCCAGGCCGAGACGCGAGCCTTCGGCCGATCGGTCTCCCGTCTGTTCGGCGTGCTCGTCATCGCGATTCTGGCATTGGTTGTGGCCGGCGAGTGGCTCGGCGTCTTCGACTGGCTGACGGCGCGTCTGCCGTGGCCGGTCGGGCTGGCGGCGGTCCTCATCGGTGGCTTCCCTGTCTTCCACAACGTCATCCGGGCTGCGCTTCGCCGTCAAGTGATAGCCCATACGCTGATGACCGTCGGCGTGATCGCCGCTATGCTCGTCGGCGAGTGGGCGACCGCGCTGGTGGTGGTCGTGCTGATGCGCGTCGGCGACTACGTCGAGCGCTTCACGGCCTCGCATGCCCGCAGCGCGGTCAGAGACCTGATGGCGATGGCGCCGCAACAGGCGCGTGTCGAGCGTGACGGCCAGGAGATCGACGTTCCCGCCGATTCGGTCCAGGCTGGAGAGATTGTCATCGTCCGCCCGGGCGAGCAGATCCCGGTGGACGGCGTGATCGTCTCCGGCCAGGCGACGGTCAATCAGGCGGCCATCACCGGCGAGTCGATGCCGGTGGAGACCGGTCCCGGCGAGCGTGTCTTCGCTGCCTCGCTGGCTGAGCTCGGCAGCCTGCGCGTGCGGACGACGCACGCTGGGCGCGACAGTACCTTCGGCCGCGTCGTCCATCTGGTCGAACAAGCCGAAACGTCGCGATCCGATGTTCAGCGCATGGCGGACCGATTCTCGGCTTGGTTCCTGCCGATTGTTGCCGGTGTGGCGGCACTGACCTTCCTGCTGCGCCGTGATCCGCTCGCTGTTGCGGCCGTCCTGGTCGTGGCCTGCTCGTGCTCCATCGCCCTTGCCACGCCGATTGCCATGCTGGCCTCGGTCGGCGCCGCGGCCGGTCGCGGGTTGCTGATCAAGGGCGGCAAGCATCTGGAGACACTCGCCCGCGCAGACGTGCTGTTGATCGACAAGACCGGCACGCTGACTCTCGGCCGCCCGCAGCTTACCGATGTCGTTCCGCTCGACGGAATGGATCCAGACGAGTTGCTGCAGCTGGCCGCGTCGGCTGAACGCTTCTCGGAGCATCCGTTGGCTCACGCTGTGCGCGCCGCCGCGACGGCCAAGGGCATCGCGTTCCTTGAGCCGGCTGACTTCGAGGCGCTGCCCGGACTGGGCGTGCGTTGCACGCTCAGTGGCAGCCTGGTCAGCGTTGGCAGCGAGCGCTTGGTTGGCGCCCCGACAGACGAAGCGCGTCTGGCCTCGCTGCTGGAGGGCGGGAAGACCCTGCTGTATGTCGAGCGCGATGCCAGGCTGGCTGGCGTCCTGGCTGCGGCCGATGCGCTGCGACCTGAGGTGCCGGAGGCGCTGGCCGAAGTCCGCCAACTAGGAATCCGGCAGATCGAGTTGCTGACCGGTGATGCTGAGCGCACGGCGGCAGCGCTTGCAGCGTCACTCGGCATTCCCCACCGGGCCCAGTTGATGCCCGCTGACAAGATCGCCATCGTTCGCGGCTATCAGGCTCAGGGACACCGCGTGATCATGATCGGCGACGGCGTGAACGACGCGCCGGCGCTTGCGCAGGAGGATGTGGGAATCGCGATGGGCGCCGCGGGATCGGATATCGCGCTGCAGGCGGCGCACGTTGCGCTGCTGCGCGACGATTGGCGGCTTGTGCCGGAGGTGCTGCGGATCGCGCGGCGGACGATGAGTGTCGTCCGGCTCAACATCGCCTTCACGGCTGTCTACAACACCGTCGGACTGACACTCGCCGCCCTCGGGATTCTGCCCCCGGTGCTGGCGGCTGCTGCCCAGTCGATCCCCGATCTGGGGATCCTGGCCAACTCGTCGCGCCTGCTGCGGCAACGCTAGGCGCGAGAACGTATCACGTTCGCTGTCTCTGTCGTCCAGGTGGGTCAGTCACAAGGTGAGGTATGACGTGGGACGCAGGCCCAGACAACCTGCGGCCAGTTCGATGTGGATAGAAGGAGAGGTATGTGATGAGTGTCCGATGGTTGCCCGCGATTTCGCTCGTGGCCGTCGTGATCCTGGAGCTGGCGGGATGTGCGTCTGCTCCCGAGACCAACGAGCCGACAAGTGTGCCAGCGGTCCCCACCAACGCGGCAAGCGACCAGCCCACCTCCACTGCAGAGTCCACGCTCGATCCATACCCGGGCTGGACGACGTATGCGAACGAGTCCATCGGGCTGAGCTTCCGCTACCCATCGACCTGGTTTGGCCCAGGTGTGTATGAGTTCGAAGATGGGATTCGCCTGGCCGTCGGGTCGGATGTGGTGTACCCGTACGGGACCAGCCTCGAGGACCGGCAGCCCGGCGCCCCGAACGCGTACGGCGTCGTGATCCAGTACACGGTGAACCGCGCGGGATGGACGCTCGAGCAGTACCGCGCAGAACAGCCGTGGTTCGACGACTACCTGGCGGTGCTCGACATGCAAGATGGGGAGTCTTCGACCACCGCCCGGTCGCTGACGATGCGCGAGCGCAGCCTGACGGTGGGACGCTTCACCGGGGTCGAGTTCATCACAACGCTTTCGGAGACGGCGCAGACAGAGCGCTTCTACATGCGCACGGCCTTCTTGATGGATGAGAACCTGAATGTGCTGCAGATCGCCGGCTCGCCGGAGAACGTCGAGATCACCGATCCGGCCAATTGGCGCGCGGCGTTCGAATCCATCGACGGGGCGAACCTGGCGACTTTCCGGACCCTGGTTGAGTCGATCCAGGTGGAGTGACCGTGCACGTGTTGGAGTGATGGTTTCGGCCGCCTGTAGGGTGGGGGCCCGGGGGCTGCCGAGTCAAGTCGTGATAGAGTGAATCGCGCCCAGCTGCGCCGGGGATTGCAGAGAGCGCCAATCGAAGCGCAAGACCGATGGGAGGGACGGACGATGACCGAAAAGGATGAGCGGATCCGGGCCGCAGTGCGGGACCACTACGGCGAGGTAGCCCGAGAAGGATGCGGCTGCGGTCCATCATCATGCTGTGGCGGAGAGGCCGCCGGATCGACGCAATCGTCTCGCCTGGGATACAGCGCTGAGGAGATCGCCAGCGTTCCTTCCGGGGCGGACCTCGGCCTCGGGTGCGGAAATCCGCAGGCCATCGCCTCGCTGCGCCCGGGCGAGGTCGTGCTGGACCTGGGGAGCGGCGCCGGTTTTGACTGTCTTCTGGCCGCCCGACAGGTGGGGCCGGCCGGCAAGGTGATCGGCGTGGACATGACGCCGGACATGCTTGCGCGCGCCCGCGCCAATGCCGAGAAAGCCGGCGTCTCGAATGTGGAGTTCAGGCTCGGCGAGATCGAGCACCTGCCGGTAGCTGATGCCACGATTGATGTTGTCATCTCGAACTGCGTGATCACCCTCTCGCCCGAGAAGCCTGGTGTGCTGTGCGAGGCCTTCCGGGTGCTGCGTCCCGGCGGCC
>JAPLGR010000296.1 GCA_026390045.1 Chloroflexota bacterium
AATCCGGGGCGGACTGCAGGAGCTCCATGCCGTGGAACTCATCCTCGAGTGCACCCCCGGTGAGGGTGCCAGGCTGCTCCCTGGCGCGGATTGACGGGATGCTATAATCGCGGCTCGGTGCGGAAGCGCCAGCCACACAGACCATGGGCAACCTTCTGATCTTCCTCGTTGTGATTGGCACCTTGATGCTCGGCCACGAGTTCGGGCATTTCCTCGCGGCCCGTGCCCGCAAGGTTCAGGTCGAAGAGTTCGGGCTGGGATTCCCGCCTCGCCTGGCGACGCTGTTCACCGCCGGGGGCACGCGCTTCACTCTCAACGCGATTCCACTGGGCGGGTTCGTCCGGCCCAAGGGCGAGGATGATCCGTCGGCGCCGGATGGACTGGCTGGCTCGAGCAAGGCCACTCGCGCCCTCGTGCTCCTGGCAGGACCCGGTGCGAACGTCCTCCTTGCCCTTGTGGCCTTCATTGCAGCGTACAAGTTTGCTGCCCCTGACTACGAACGGACAACGATCAGCAACATCGCTGCATCCTCGCCGGCCGAAGTTGCCGGACTACAGCCAGGGGACTGGATCGTCGCCGTCGACGACCTTCCTCTGACCACCTACGCCACGCTGCATGAGGCGGTCACCGAGCGGCTTGGGCAGTCGATCCGCGTGGAAGTGATGCGCGGCGGGCAGAGTGTGTTCGTTGACCTTGTCCCGCGCGCCGAGCCGCCCGAAGGCCAGGGACCGATCGGCATCGTGACCGGCAACCCGCGCCTGCAGACCACATGGGGCGAGTCCATTGTCTATGGCGCCCAGTCCATTGCCTATCAGGTCGGCGCGCTTATTCATCTGCCTGCCCAGCTGATCCGGCAGGAGATCGAGCCCGAGCAGGCGCGCCTCAGCGGCCTGAAGGGCATGTATGACATGCTCTCCTGGGCAGGCGAGATCGATCGAAACGCTGACCGGCCGTTCCTGACGCTCAATCTCGTCGGTGTGATCAGCCTTGGCCTGGCGCTTGCCAACCTGCTGCCGATTCCAGCCCTGGATGGCGGTCGGTTGCTGTTCGTCCTCTACGAGGCGGTCTTTCGGAGCCGGATCTCCCCTCGCTATGAGGGACTTGCCCATGCCATCGGGTTCGCCTTCCTCTTGGCCGTCATGGTCTATGTGAACTTGCAGGACTTCCTGAATCCGATCTCGCTGCCGCGCTGAGGCAACGGCGATGTCCACTGATCTCCAGCACCTGCTCGACGCGCTCGGTGACCCATCACGACCTGTCCAGGACGAGACGCTGGAGTCCGCCTCGGACCTGGATGCTGCCGGCCTGCTGACCTTCCAGGCCGTATGGTCTGCCTGGGAGCCCGCCCGAAAGCTCGAAGTCCTCGAACACATCGGGCAGATGGCCGATGAAAACATCGAGCTCAACTTCGACCGAGTCAACCGGCTGGCGCTCGCGGACAGCGAGCCACGCGTGCGGCGGCGGGCCATCCAGAACTTGTGGGAGTGCGAGGATCCATCGCTGGGAGAGCGCCTGGCGGCCCTCGTCGGAGGTGACCCCTCCGCAGAAGTGCGGGCAACCGCCGCGGCTGGACTTGGCCGCTTTGTCTACCTGGGCGAGGTCGACGAGATCGACGAGCAACTGCTACGCCAGGTGAAAGACCGGTTGCTCGCCGCGCAACGCGAGGACCAGGACGCCGCAGTCCGGCTCCGAAGCCTGGAGTCGCTCGGCTACTCTTCGAGGCCCGAGGTGGTTGAGCTGATTGAGACCGCGTACCTCTCCGGCGAGGAGCCGCGGATGCAGTCCGCGCTGAAGGCGATGGCGCGCTCCGCCAGCCCGGCCTGGGAGGAAGCGGTCGTCGAGAACCTGCATCACCCCGCGCCCGGGCTTCGGGCCGAGGCGACTCGAGCGGCAGGCGAACTGGAGCTGCGGGAATGCGTTGATGACCTGATCGAGCTAACCGATGACGCGATCGACGACGTCCGCCTCGCCGCCATCTGGTCCTTGGCCCAGATCGGAGGGCAGGCAGCCACAGAGGCACTCACCCGGCTGCTCGAGACCGCAGAGGACGAAGACGAGATCGCCTTGCTTGAGGACGGCCTGGACTACATCGCCTTTGTGGACGGCACGCGCGACATCCCCCTGTTCGACCTCGGCGCCGGAGACTCGTAGCAGCGATCTAGCTTCTCACCGGCCTCGCAAAGAGCATCCATCTCATCATTCCGCCTCTAGTCACAGCTGGTCTAGCCCTCTGTCATACCTCGCGAGGTTGTGTACCTCCGCCCACTGACGGGTGAGACGCAACTGCGTCGCCCCGCAGATGTGGCGACGCAGTCAGAAGAGCCGTGCGGGAATCGCGCGGCGCTAGACTGAACGCTGTCCCAGTCGCTCTGCCAGTCGAGATGTCGACTCGCCCTCCGCGCGCCATGCAAGTCCGGGGTTCCCCCCTGACGAGGACAGGGCATATCCAAAGGCCGCACCGACGTTCTGGATCCTGCCGGCCGCCGAGTGGAAGTCAAGATACTGGCGCGCCTTCTCTGTGGGATCGACACCCTGGGACGCGTTGCCGAACTCCGTCACCAGCAGCACCTTGTCCGGGAACAGACGGCGGTACTCCTCGAGCAGACCTACGCCCTGCAATGTCAGTGCGCCCGCAGGCTCGGTCCAGAAGCAATTGGCTCCCAGCCAATCCGCTTCTTGCGCCGCGTTCTCCGCAGCCAGCAGGAAGTCCAAGGAATCGGCCCTCTGCCCGGACACCGTGTCCCCCGGGGCTAGCCCGGGGAAACCGAAGCGTGCCCCCGGCACGATCTCACGGAGTGCGCGGATGACCTGGGAGAACCAACCTGCAAACTCGCTGCCTGATTGCCATGTCCGTCGCCAACCTTGCCGCAGCAAGTTCGGATTCGTGTGTACCTGGAAGTGAACCACGCCGGCCACGGCCCAGCGTGCCAGGTGCGGCCGAATCGCCTGGACGAAACCCTCGGGCGAGACCGGCGCGCCTGAGAAGTCCTGGCTCAAGGTCACTGCGATCAACATCGCCGGATTGATAGCGCGCAGCCTGGCAGCCGCCTTCTCGTCTTCCTCCATCGGCAGGAGCATGGCATCCAGCCGCGCGGACTGGATGCAAGCGAAGTCCTCTTCTTGCAGGCTCCCCCCAACTCGCCCACAGGCTCCCAGCAGACAGCGCTCCGCAACCCACACCGCCGATTTCGCCGACTTGCGCACGCGGTTCTCCGGCCAGACCATGAACGGCGTCGGATCGATGATGTCCTTCGGGTAGTCTGTCTCGGCGCGGGCCGTCGCGCCGTCCTGCTTGAGCGTCAAGTGCAGATGGGCTCCGGCCGACGCTCCCGTTGAGTCCGCCTTACCGATCAACTGGCCTTCCCGCACTTCTTCACCGACGGAGACCAAGGCGCGCGCCAAGTGCCCGTACACCGTGCGGTATCCATCACGATGCCGGATGCGCACGTGAATCCCGTAGGCATGGTCCTTGGGGTTCTTATGAACCTCGTAGACTTCACCATCGAAGCAGGCGCAGACATTCGTGTTCGTCAGCGCGCGAATGTCGAGCCCCTCATGCGCCGGGACGCCGTACCGACTGTAGATCTGGGGATTGGCCCCGAAGATCTGGGTCACCACCGGGTAGTCCGTTGGCCAGACCAGGTAGAATGGCCGTCTCTTCTGGCCGTATCGATCGTGGGCCGCGATCCTGTCTCGGAACTCAGCCTCAAGGCCGGCGGGTGTATCAGTCGCCACCGGATCGACTCGCACGCCAGGGTAGCTCTCGTCAAGCCAGCGTACCATGTCGTCTGATTGCACGTACGCGCTGGGCGCGTTGGGAAACGTGACCACCTGTTGAGGCGCCATGTACCGCGCGGCGACGCCCGGATCCATCGTCAGGTTCGGCCCGTAGGTCATGACGTAATCACGACACGCGCGAACCCATTCCCAGTAGTTGTCGTTTGGCAGGAGGATGATCTGGTAGTCCACAGCCAGCTCCCGGATGGTCCATTGCAGTCCACAGCTCTCGAACTGCGGGCTCCTTGTGGTCAGCCGAATCGCCTGGCCTCGTCTATCGCCGCTGGGGCCGCGCAATTCTGAGCGCGAGTGATGGGACCTCGCCGGGGAGTGCATGATTCGGGCCAGGCCCTGGGCCCCGCAAGCTAGTCAGAACCCGAGGCCCTTCGCCTTGAGTGACACGAACCCGGTCGAACTGAGGATGATGTGGTCGAGGACTGCAATGTCCAGCAGCCGTCCCGCCTCAACCATGGCTCGCGTGACGGCGACGGGGCTCGGGGTCGGGTCGTCGCTCGGATGGTTGTGCGCCACGATGAGGCTGGCGGCGTTGGCCCGGACGGCATCACGGAACACCTCGCCGATCCGG
>JAPLGR010000677.1 GCA_026390045.1 Chloroflexota bacterium
GGCGTCTTCCTGCCGGGCATGTACGTTGGGCAGGCCAAGAAGAAGCGCCTGCGCAAGTTCGACGACCAGCTCGGCGACATGCTCAACCTGATGGTCAACGGCTTGCGCGCCGGCTACTCGACGCTGCAGGCCATGGAAGCCATCAGCCGCGAGCTGCCGGCGCCGATCTGCGACGAGTTCCGCCGCGTCGTCCAGGAGATGCAGCTTGGCCTGACGATGGAAGATGCGCTGGATCATATTCTGCGGCGCATCCGCAGCGATGACCTGGACCTGGTCGTCACGGCGATCAACGTGCAACGAGAGGTCGGCGGCAATCTGGCCGAGATCCTGGACGTGATCTCGTACACCATCCGGGAGCGCGTGCGCATCAAGGGGGAGATCAAGTCGCTGACCGCCCAGGGCTCGGCGACCGCCTGGGTGATCTCGGCCATGCCGATCGCCCTGATGCTCATCTTGTTCTTCGTCAACCGGGACTACATGATGATGTTCTTCAACCCGGAGACACGCAACTGCGGCCTCCCGATGCTCGGCTGCGGCGGCAGTTTGATCGGGTCCGGCTTCTACATCGTCCAGCGCATGGTCAAGATCGACATCTAACACGGGAGCAAGGTATGACACCGATCGTGATTCTTGTCGGAGTTGTCATCCTCGTGGCCGTCGGGCTGGTGATCGCAGGCATGCGTGCCCCGCAGGCCAAGGATCCCATCCAGGAGCGGCTGGCCGAGTTCAGCGTGCGTGAGGAACCGATCAGCCTGGAGGAGATCGAGCTCTCCCAGCGCTTCCGCGAGCGCATCATCCTGCCGTTCTTCAACCGCATCGGACAGATCACCTCCCGCTTCACGCCGCAGGCCACGCTGGAATCGACCCGCAAGAAACTCGAGACGGCCGGCAATCCGATGCAGATGGACCCTGCCTTCTTCCTGACCATGCGTTTCGTGCTGGGTATTACCTTTGGCGGGCTGGTCTTCCTGGTGTTCATCATCACCAAGCGCAACTGGCTTCAGGGGCTCGGCCTCTCGGTGGTGTTCCTCCTGCTTGGTTTCTTCTTCCCTGACCTGTTCCTTGGCAGCCGCATCTCTCGCCGCAAGAAAGGCGTCTTCCGGGCCATGCCGGACGCGCTGGACCTGCTCACGATCTGTGTTGAGGCCGGGCTGGGATTCGACGCAGCGATGTCCAAGGTGCACGAGAAGTGGGACAACGACCTGGCGCTCGAGTTCGGCCGCGTGATCCAGGAGATCCGCCTGGGCAAGCTTCGCCGTGACGCCCTGCGCGACATGTCGGAGCGGCTCGAGGTATCCGAGATGACGAGCTTCGTCGCCGCCGTCATCCAATCTGAGCAGTTGGGCGTCAGCATGGCCAAGGTGCTCCGGATTCAGTCGGACCAGATGCGCGTGCGGCGCCGCCAAATGGCCGAAGAAGAGGCACACCGCCTGCCGATCAAGATGATCTTCCCGATCGGCATCCTGATCTTCCCGTCCATTATGATCGTTCTGCTCGGACCGGCAGTGCTGATCCTCATGACTTCGGCGCTGGGTGCGATTCTGGGCTTCACCGGCTGACCGCCGCATGCTAGCCCCGGGGAGGCATCTGCCTCCCCGGTTCCTTTGCCGGCACAGGGAGCACACCCCGGAGTTCGGAGTGACCGTTCCCCGCCAAGACTCCCACTCCCTTGTCTTCGATGCCAGCCGACGGCTTGTCAGTTCATGGGCTGACCGCTTCCTCGATCTACTCTTCCCTTCCCATTGCGCTGGGTGTGGGCGCCCCGGGCCCGTGTGGTGCAGCACTTGCCAGGGGAGACTCCAACGCCTGGAAGGTCGACTGTGTCCAACGTGTGGCATGCCAACTCACGGCCGCGGGCGGTGCAGGACAGGGCTGGACTTCCCTGTCCGGTCGTACGCGCGATACCGGGGCCCGTTGGTGCGCGCTGTGCTGCATCTCAAGTACCGGCCGAACGATTGCCTCGCCGCGGTGATGGGGGAATGGCTTGCCTCGGTCGCGAGGCGCGAGGGCTGGCATCCAACCCTGATCGTCGCTGTGCCGCTGGCGCCGGAACGACGGCGCCGCCGCGGGTATAATCAGGCTGCGTTGATCGCCGCGCACCTTGCGGCGAGCCTGGATCTGCCCTCCACCGAGGCAGCCTTGACTCGCATCCGTGAGACGCGATCACAGGTTGGATTGGATGGCGCCGCCCGTCAGCAGAACGTGGCCGGCGCCTTCCAGGCAGATGCCAGGATCCTCCGCGACTCAACAGTCTGTCTGGTGGATGACCTGTGCACCACGGGCGCCACATTGATGGCCTGCGGCCGGGCGTGCGTGGAGGCGGACGCCTGCGCTGTGTACGGGCTGACCGTTGGCCGAGCTGGTTGATACGGAGACGACTAGGAGCAACAAGGAGCGATCATGACCGTCAAGGTGGAGATCAGCACGCACAACATTGAATTGAGCAAGCGGCTGGAGGACTACATCACCAAGAAGGCCTCGAAGCTGGACCGGCACCTCGACGCGCTGGAGGAGGCCAAGATCGACCTCGCCTACGAGAAGACTGCCCGCGATTCGGCAGACCGGCAGGTTGCCCAAATCACCGTTCGCGGGCGGGGGATCCTGCTGCGGGCAGAGGAGCAGACCGACGACATCTTCGCCGCGTACGATATGGCTCTTGAGAAGATCAATCGGCAGATCGAACGCGTGAAGGGACGGCGCCACCGTGGCCGGGGAGACGGGCGCTCGCTGGCTGACGTGCCAGTGGAGCCGGCCGAAGCTGAGGGGAGCGAGGGTGCCGAGCTCATCTCGCACCGCAAGTCGTTCCGCCTTACGCCTATCGATGAGGTCGAGGCGATTGAGCAGATGCACCTGCTGGGGCACGACGACTTCTTCGTCTTCCTGAACTCCGTCACGAATCAGGTCAATGTCCTGTACCGGAGACGAAACGGAACCCTCGGTCTGATCGAAACAGAAGTCGCCTGAGTAGCCGACCTTCAGGCCGGCGGCGCGCCGATGTGCCGCCGGCCTCGTTCCTGGACACAGCAACCCATGTCTCACGCAATCCCGGCAGTCCTCTTTCTTCCGCCCGCCGGAGAGTCGGCGGGCGAGAAGTGGATGTCGCGAGCCCGGCTCGCCGCATGCCGGGACACGATCGAGAATCTGCGTTCCACCCGGCTGGTGAGCCCCATCTTCGTTCTGGCGGCTGAGCAGGAGGATCGCGTTGCACTCGGCGCGGCTGGCATTGAGGTGCTGACCCCGCCCGCAAGCCGCGAACCGTTTCATTTCGGCAACTCGCTGGCAGCGGTGGCGGCTTCTCTGGGCAAGGGGGCCCTCGCGTACTTTGGAGGCGCCAGCGCGCCGCTCGCATCGTCCCGGCTGCTTTCCGACATTGTTGCGGAAGCAGGCCAGCCCGGGCGCGCACCAACTGCCTGGGTCAATAACACGCTCTCCACCGACTGGGCTGTTCTATCGTCATCGGAGGGATTGGCGGGAGTCTCCGCGAAGCTGACGACGGATAACCCACTCGGCTGGGTCCTCCAGCGGGAGGCCGGGTATCACGTCATTGCACTGCCCGCCTCCGCTGAGACCCAGGCGGATATCGATACGCCCGCAGATGTCCTGCTTCTCGCACGGCACCCCCAGGTTGGACAAGCCCTCAGGACATTCATCGCGGACGTGGCAGAACCTGGTCTGCTCCGGAAAGTGGATGAACTCCGGCGCGTGCTGTCTACGCCAGCCAGCACGCTGGCCATCATCGGCCGGTCGTCTTCCGCCATCTGGCGCGAGATCGAGCGTCGGAAGCAGATCTGGGTGCGTCTGTTCGTGGAGGAGCGAGGCATGCTGGCCAGCGGCCGGGCAGAGCGTGGCGAAGTCCGCTCGCTAGTCGGTGAGTTGCTCGATGACTGGGGACCCGAGCGTTTCGTCGATCGCCTGGCGGCCATGGCCGACGGCCTGCTGTGGGACAACCGGGTCTGGATGGCCCATCGGGGGCTGTGGCCAAGCGCAGCCGATCGCTTTGCCTCCGACCTGGGATGGGCTGAGAAAGTGAATGACCCGGATCTGGCAGCACTTACGTGCGCTCTAAAGGGGGCACGAATCCCAATCCTGACGGGAGGCCACAGCCTGGTTTCGGGGAGCCTGCTGGCATTGCTGGAGAGCCTTCCGCCAGCGGAGCCGGGCTGAGCGAGGTGCTGGCCCATCGTGGAGAATCGGCAGGGGCGGAGCCAACGGCTCCGCCCCTGCAATTACAGCGTGCTGCGATCGGCTACCAGCCTTCCAGGTAAGGCACCCACTCCTGGTTGCTGCCAAGGTGGGAGGCAAACAGATAGTGAGCGGAGGCATGTGGCTCGGTGATGGGCCGCATGAGCACCATGTGAGCCTCCGCGAGCGTTCGGCCACCTTTGCGGAGGTTGCAGCTGGCGCATGCGGTCACCAGATTCGACCAGCTGTGGTCGCCGCCACGATGGCGGGGGACAACATGGTCGATGGTCAGCCTGCCGCTGCGCCCGCCGCAGTACTGGCAGGTGTATGCATCGCGGCGGAAGATCTCGCGCTTGGTCAACCGAACTCGCGGTCGAGGGCGCTTGATCATGTGCCCCAGCCGGATGATGGACGGTCGCGGATAGGTCAGGCGGACAGTGCGGACGTACCCCCGGCCATTGAGTAGCATCTCCGCCCGGCCAGCAACCAGCAGGCCGACCGCCCGACGCGTGGAGCACACGTTGAGCGGTTCAAAGTTGGCGTTGAGAACCAGGACTGGAGCGTTCATCGGCTGGGCCCGGATTTGCCGGATTATATCACCCCCGGCACACGCGCTGCCCCCGGATGAAAGAGCGCCGCCCGGGAGAAGGGCGGCGCGTGGAATGCCGGATCAGATGGCGCGCTTCCGTATCTGGGCACTCAGGAAGTCCAGCACCATGACGACGATCACGATAGCCAGCAGCGCGGTCCCGGCCTTGGAATACTCGAGGGTCGAGATCCGTTGCGAGAGGTAGTAGCCAATGCCGCCGCCGCCGACGAAGCCGATGACCGTGCTGATGCGGACGTTGACATCCCAGTGGTAGATGATGAACGAAAGGAAGTCCGGGATGATCTGGGGGATGGCCGCGTAGCGTACCACCTGCCACCGGTTGGCGCCCGTGGCCGTCACCGCCTCAATGGGGCCGGGATCGATGCTCTCCACCGACTCGGAAAACATCTTACCCAGAGAGGCGGCGGTCATGACGGTCATGCCCAGCACGCCGGCGAACGGGCTTCCGAACCCGACGATCAGTGCGAAGATCAGCGCCATGACCAGGGGTTCGAACGAGCGCGCCACATTGAAGACCGACCGGGTGATGTAGTAGATGGCGCTGCCGATCACGCCCTTGCGGGTGATGTTGGCGGCGGCCAGGAACGAGAGCGGCGCGGCAAAGACAGTGCCGATGGTGGTGGACAGCAGGGCCATGAAGATCGTGACCATTATGGCGTCGGTCACGTCAAGCAGGGCCTGCGAGGGCTTGATCACGCCGCCCGGCAGGCTCCACTCTGCCCGAAGACTGGCTGCCACGCCATCCGCCGCGGCGGCGATCGGCCTGGCCTGCATTTCCTGTGTGAAGGAACCTTCCTCGGTAGTCGTGATACGGGTGACGCCGAACGGGTCACCCGATGGCAGCACCCAGCTCAGCTTGACGATGGTATCAGGCGGGAAGCCCGTGCCGTCGAGGCGGAAGGTCTCGCGCTCGGCGGCGCAGGCTGGGTCCGCGATCAACGTTGCGCCGGTCGTGGCCGGGACGCCTTCCGCCGCGCCGCCGCATGGGATCGGGAAGGCCAGCTCCAGCGTCCGCTCCTCGGATTCGCGTGTCACCAGATCCGGGGAGAGCAGCTCGGGAAGGATCTGCTTCGCCTTGGGCGCTGAGGTGATCAGTTTGACGAAGTCCGGGTCGGTCACCTCGATGCTGAGGTAGAACGCGGCGCCGATAGCGGCAATCAGCACGACGGTGGACAGCGCGCGTAGGAGGGGGGCGGGCCGTTTCTTCATGCTAGTGCAGTTGCTCGCGCAGTCGCGCACTGAAGATGTCCATCACGAAGACCACGATGGCGATGGCGATGAACGCCCCACTGACCGCGCGGTAGTCACCCAGGTTGATCCACTGGAACAGGAAGAAACCGATGCCGCCGCCGCCCACGAAGCCGATG
>JAPLGR010000210.1 GCA_026390045.1 Chloroflexota bacterium
CGCCCTTCAGCCCATCACGCTTCCGCGCGTTCAAACTGGCTGTTGTACAGCTCGGCGTAGAACCCGCCCCGCGCCAGTAGCTCCTCGTGCATCCCCTGCTCGACGATCCCGCCGTCGCGCATCACCAGGATCAGGTCCGCGTCGCGGATCGTCGATAGGCGATGCGCGATGACGAAGCTGGTGCGGCCTTGCATCAGGGTGCCCATCGCCTTCTGGATCAGGACCTCGGTGTGCGTGTCGACCGAACTCGTTGCCTCGTCCAGGATCAGCATGCTGGGATTGGCCAGGATGGCGCGGGCGATGGTCAGCAACTGCATTTGCCCCTGCGAGATATTGGTGACCTCTTCGTTGAGAACTGTGCCGTAGCCCTCCGGCAGTGTGCGGATGAAGTGATCGACGTGGGCGGCGCGGGCTGCCTCGATCACCTCAGCGTCGCTTGCCTCGGGCCGCCCGTAGCGGATGTTCTCCAGCATGCTGCCGTTGAAGAGCCAGGTGTCCTGCAGGACCATGCCGAACATGCAGCGCAGATCTTCGCGGGTGAAGTTGCGGATATCGTGGCCGTCGACCCGGATGGTGCCGCGCGACACATCATAGAACCGCATCAGCAGCTTGACCATCGTCGTCTTGCCCGCCCCTGTTGGGCCAACGATGGCGACCTTCCGCCCGGGCGCCACCGCCGCCGAGAAGTCGTGGATCACCTGTCGGTCGGGCTGGTAGCCGAAGTAGACTCCGTCGAAGTCGACGCGGCCGTCCACCGTCTGCAGGCGGACGGGCTGCGCTGTGTCAGCCGTCTCCTCGGCCTGCTCGAGGAACTCGAACACCCGCTCGGCGGCCGCCGCTGTCTGCTGCAGGATGTTGGAGATGTTGGCAAGCTGTGTCAGGGGCTGCGTGAATGAACGCACGTACTGGATGAAGGCCTGCACGTCCCCCAGCGTGATGGTCTGCCGGATGACCAGCCAGCCGCCCAGGATGCACACGGCGACGTAGCCCAGGTTGCCGATGAACCCCATGACCGGCATCATCAGGCCGGACAGGAACTGCGACCTCCAGGCGGCGTCGTACAGCGTTCCGTTGAGGCCGTCGAACTGCGCCACGCTGCGGGCCTCGCCGTTGAAGGCCTTCATCACGATGTGGCCGCCGTACATCTCCTCGACGTGCCCGTTGACATGCCCCAGGTAGTCCTGCTGCTGCTTGAAGTACTTCTGAGACCGGCGGATGACGGCCTGCACAATCACCAGCGACAGCGGCACGATCAGCAGGGCCACCAGCGTCATCAGCCAGCTGATGGTGAGCATCATGACCAGTACGCCCACGACCGTGGTGACCGAGGTGATGATCTGGGTCAGGCTCTGGTTGAGCGTCTGGTTGACCGTGTCGACGTCGTTGGTGATGCGCGACAGCACCTCCCCGTGGCTGGTGCCGTCGAAGTAGCGGAGCGGCATGCGGTTGATCTTTTCGGCGATGTCGCGCCGGAAGCGGTAGGTGACCTTCATCGCCACGTCAGTCATGATCCATCCCTGGACGTAGCTGAAGGCGGCCGATAGCAGGTACAGCCCCAGCGTGGTCAGGATGATC
>JAPLGR010000147.1 GCA_026390045.1 Chloroflexota bacterium
AAGGAGCAGCTCGTTGTGTTGTTGCACGTCTGCACCAGCGCCCCGTCTAGGTAGATCTTGATCCTGGTCACACCCACGTTGTCGCTCGCCGTCGCGGTGTAGATCACCTGCCCGCAGCTCGGGCCCTCCGCGTGGGAGACCTGCACGCTCGGGTCTTGAGTGTCAGACGGCGTCGGCCTCGGTGTAGGCGTGGGCGGGGCGGCGACTACGGCGGCGGCGCTCAGGTCGCCGGCGACCGTCCCGCCGGACAGGGCGGCCCAGCACCTGCCGGCCCGATCAAGATTCTCGATCTGGACCCAGGTGCTTTCGTTGTTGCGCCCCACGACATTGGACGACTCGCCGAGCAGCAGGTAGCCGATCACATCGTAGACCGTGCCAGGCCCGGTGCGGCAATTCAGATTCTGTGTCGCTGTGAAGCCCAGTCCGCCCACGACGCCGGTCGGCTCGCCCCATCCAAAGTCCACGTCGGTGCGGCCGTCGCCGTTCTGGACGCGTACGTCGGTCATGGCGATCTCAGCGTCCGCCACGGGATACGTCCAGGCGCCATCGCCCATGATCTCGTGGAAGTACCCGTCATTCGGATCGACGACCACGCAGTAGTCCCCGTCGGGCAGGGATCTCCACTCTTCGTAGCCCGAGTTGGAACCCATGCCGTACCGCCCGTTGACGTCCGTTCGCGTGGTCGGGTCATGGCCGCCTTGCCGGTTGCTCCAGGCCGGGTCGCAGACCCCGCTGGAGAGCCAGACCTCCACTCCTTCGATCCCGGGTTCGCCAGAATCCAGAACGCCATCGGCGTCAACGTCGCTCCACAGCTGGCCCCCAATCCCTCCTTGGACCGACCCGGGCGGGGCCACCTGCCAGGCAAAGTCGATCCCCGTCTGCTCATCGCCTTCCACCAGTGCGACCGTGTACCCGAAGGGAGTATCCATGGCGACGGGCCGTGTCCACCGGCCTGGCTTTTCCAGGGCGTCGTTGTAGGGCATGTCTTGGAAGATCCAGAAGCAGTACATCCCGGGCGGTAGTGTCTGGCTGAAGTTGCCATCGGCATCGGTCACGGGCCTGTACTGCGACGAGAAGCTCGCTGTCGGGCACTGGCCCTGTTCAACGGCCAAGGTCACGCCAGAGATGCCGGCCTCGCCGTCCTGACGGATGCCATCCGCAGCGATGGCGCCCTCGATGCACTGGCAGCCCGCAGGCAGCTCGCTGCTGCGGAAGCCGTACGCCGGACACACGTCGCTCCACAACGTGCCGCTGACGGTGGCCGGCTCGATCTGGCCTTCGCACGAGTCGCCGAACTGCGCCTGGAAGTAGTCCACCGCGTATTCGCTCACGAGGTCCATGCCCCCGAACGCCGCCACGCGCCAGAAGTAGGTGTGGCAGTCGATCAAGTAGTCGAACGCCGAGTCGAAGGCTTCAAAAGGGCCGGTCGTGCCGCCACCGATCACGGTAGTGGAGAACGTAGGATCCGTGCTGATGTCGAACTTGTAGTTGGTCACCAGGCAGTCTTCTTCAACAGAGGTCCACCTAAGTGCCGTAGCACGGATATTCGGTGATGTATTCACGCGGCCTTGGCCAGCCGGCCGGAGCCTCGTATCGCCAGGCGTTCGAGGAGCTTGGTGAGGTCGGCGCTGGTGAACTTCCATTCGAACGGTTGAGCCAGGACCTCGTAGCGGACCTGGAAGACGAGGATCCTGGCGGCGAGCTCCTCGAGCGAGGCGGCATCGGCCGGCGAGAGGGCCTTGCGCTCGAGGATGCTGAAGTAGATCTCGACTTGGTTGAGCCAACTGGCGTGGACCGGGAGATGGACGGGCACGAGGTGCGGGTACACCTCCACGAGACGTCGGACGGCGGCCTTGCCCCGATGCGAGCTGCCGTTGTCGAGGACCCAGAAGACGCACCGCGCCGAGCGGTACGGCTCGGCGGTCATGACCTGGTCGACGAGCCGGCCGAACGGCTCGATGCCGGTCTTGGGCTCACAGCGGCCGAAGAGCCTGGCCCGGTGGACGTCCCAGGCGGCGAGATACTGAAGTGCCCCGCCGCGCTCGTACTCGTGCTCGACGAGCATTGGGTGGCGCGCGGTCGCGGCGATCGTCCGATGGCAGCGGATTCGCGCCTGGATGCTCGTCTTCTCGTCGGCGCTGATCACGAACTCGTCGCTCTTGAGCGGGTGACCGTCCCACTCGCCGGCGTAGAGGTCGAGGACGCGCGCCGCCTTCGGCTCGAAGTCGGGATCGCGCGGGAAGATCCAGCTGCGGTGGGTCCATGGCTTGATCGCGTCCTCGTTGAGCCAGCGCCAGATCGTCGTGTCCGAGATCGACGCGACGAGACCGCGGCGGATCACCTCGGCCCGAATGTCGGGGACGTGGAGCCGCGAGAGGGGCAGGCCAAGGCGGGCCGGCAGCTCACAGGCGATCGCCTTCACGGCGACGACGAGCTCTGGGGGGAAAACCCGGCCGGCGGCCGGTCCGGGAGCGCTCCGCCAGGCCCGCCATGCCCTCCTCGAAGAAGCGCTTTCGCCACTTCGACACGATCTGCACCGGCAGGTCGAGCCGGTGGGCGATCTCGGTGTTCTCCTGGCGGTCGGCGGCCAAGAGCACGATCCTAGCCCGGATGACATCACGATACGGTGCTGAATAGCGACGGCTCGTGGCCTCCAGGGCAGCTCGTTCAGCAGGCGACAGCTCGATGAAGAATGGGCTCTGCCTCGGCACGTGATCCTCCCGCCGCGGACGAGAGGAGTATACTCCTGCGGCAGGCGGGATACACCATCGTATATGTGTGGGAGAGTACTTAGGGTCCCAGTCGCAGCCAGCTGCCGTACATGAACCTGCATCCGTGTAGCTGGAACACAGCGACACCGCCTCTATGGGCGGCTCCTCGGGCGAGCAGTCCAGGATGGTGGCCTCTCGCCCAGGCCACTCAGGGAAGGTGTCGCAGATCAGCGTGGTTGACCCCACCGGGGCGTGACGCACACCACGAGGCGGCCTCTGCCGCCCGCCATGCAGCGGTTCGCTTCGTGGCTCACCCCCTCGGTTGGTCACGGCCATGGGGGGCGTTCGTAATCCGGCGCAGGCAGGACCTCCCCCAGTACCGACATGGAGTAGTTGAGGAAGCAGGAACCATCCCCGCCGTCGAAGAGGATCGAATCCGTGCGCCCGCCGGCGTCTCGAATCTGGACAAGGTGCGATGGCAAGAACTCGTAATCCCCGACGCAGAATGGATCGTCGTCGCTCATGGCGTCATAGTCGTAGAACGCGCTCGAGATCGTCAGCGAGTCGTCGGGGCCGAGGTGGAACACCCGGGCGATGCCCCCCCCACGCCGCATTTGGTAGATATGGCCGCTGTTGAGCGTATCCCCGGCACTCCACAAGCGCTCACCGTTGACGGAGATGCTT
>JAPLGR010000556.1 GCA_026390045.1 Chloroflexota bacterium
GAGGACCACGGCCCGGGCATCCCCGACATGGCTCTGGCCATGCAGGACGGGTTCTCCACCGCCGGAGGGCTCGGGCTGGGCCTGGGCGGCGCGAAACGGCTGGTGACCGAGTTCGCAATCCATTCCCAACCCGGCGAAGGGACCCGCGTTTCCGTCACGAGGTGGAAATGAAGGATCTGCAGCGCCTGCGGGTGGAAGATACTAGCCAGGTCGGGGAGGCCAGGCGGCTCGCCGCGGCCGTATGCCGGGGACTCGGTTTTGAAGAAACCCTCGTCGGTCAAGCGGCGCTTGTCGTGACCGAGATGGCCACCAATCTCCTGAAGCACGCCGCTGGGGGCGAGATCCTTCTGCGCTCGGTCGAATGGCCGGATGCGCCGGGCATCGAGATCCTGTCTCTGGACAGGGGACCGGGGATCAGCAATCTGGGTGAAAGCCTGCGGGACGGCCACTCCACATCAGGCAGCCCGGGCACGGGCCTTGGCGCCATCCGCCGGCTTTCGTCGTCGTTCGACATCTATAGCGTTTCCGGCAAAGGTACGGCCATGCTGAGCCGCATCTGGAAGACGCCGCCGCCGATGCCGCCTGATCCTCTGCCGCCTCATACGTTGACCGTAGGGGCCGTCTGCCTGCCGGTGACCGGCGAAGAAGCCTGCGGCGACGCCTGGGCGGTGCATCAGGTCCGGGACCGGGCGCTGATCATGGTCGCCGATGGATTGGGACACGGCCAGGATGCGGCCGAAGCTGCGGCTGAGGCCGTCAGGGTCTTCCGGAAAGACGCGACGCGCGGCCCCGGAGAGATCATCCACATCATGCACAGCGCCCTCAAGAGCACGCGCGGGGCGGCGGTGGCCGTGGCGGAGGTGGTCCGCGGTCCGCGCATCGTCCGATACGCCGGGGTGGGCAACATTTCGGGGCGGATCCTCTCCGACGACGCAAGTCGCAATATGGTTTCCCACAACGGCACGGCAGGCGTTGAAGTGCGAAAGATCCAGGAATACACCTACCCCTGGCCGGAAAACGGGCTGCTCATTCTGCACTCGGACGGCCTGGCCACGCACTGGAGCCTGGACGACTATCCGGGGCTGCACCAGAAACACCCTTCCCTCATCGCCGGAATCCTGTTCCGTGACCATACCCGGGGGAGGGATGACGTCACGGTGGTGGCCGCCATGGAGGAGAAAGCGACACCATGAGCACCGTCATCACCCAAGTTGAGATTCGATACGAACAGGACGTGGTTTATGCCCGGCAGCGGGCGCGCCTCATCGCCGAACTGCTGGGCTTTGACCGCAACGACCAGACCCGCATCAGCACAGCGGTCTCGGAAATCGCCCGCAACGCCTACCAGTATGCGGCAGGCGGCCAGGTCGAGTTTCTCGTCGAAGGCAGGATGCCGCCGCACCTCATTGCCGTTACCGTGCGCGACCGCGGGCCGGGGATCCAAGATATTGACGCCATCCTGGAGGGGCGTTTCACCTCGCGCACCGGCATGGGGCTTGGCATCCTCGGCGCCCGGCGGCTGATGGATCACTTTCACATCGAGACCCAGCCCGGCAAAGGGACCACGGTATTCCTCGGCAAAGCCATCCCGCCTTCCGCTCCGGCATTCACCCCGCAGGCGCTGGTGCGCATCACCGAAGCGCTGGCCCAGACCCGGCCCGAAACCCCGCTGGAAGAGATTCGCCTGCAAAACCAGGAGCTGCTGCGCGCCCTGGAGGAGCTGCGCCAGAGGCAGCAAGAACTGATCCAGCTCAACCAGGAACTGGAGGACACCAACCGCGGCGTGCTGGCCCTGTATACGGAGCTGGATGAGAAAGCCGCGCAACTGAGCCGGGCCAACGAGCTCAAGGCGCGCTTTCTCTCCAACATGAGCCACGAATTGCGCACCCCCCTCAACTCCATCCTGGCCCTCTCCCGGCTGCTGCTCGACCGGGTGGACGGCGACCTCACCGAAGAACAGGAAAAGCAGGCGGCATTCATCCGCAAGGGGGCGGAAGACCTCTCCACCCTGGTGAACGACCTGCTGGACCTGGCCAGGATCGAGGCCGGCAAGACGGTCGTTCGCTCGCGGGAGTGTTCGGCGGCCGAGATCTTCAGCGGGCTGCGCGGCATGCTGCGGCCGCTGCTTGTCAGCGAATCGCTGGCTCTCGTTTTTGAAGACCCGGGGGGGATTCCACCGCTCTTCACCGACGACAGCAAGGTCTCGCAGATCCTGCGCAATCTCCTCTCCAACGCCCTCAAGTTCACCGAGCGGGGCGAGATTCGCGTGTCCGCACGGCTGAGCGAGGATGGCAGGGCGGTGGTGTTTTCCGTGGCCGACACGGGAATCGGCATCGCCCCGGCGGACCAGGAGCGGATCTTCGAGGAATACACCCAGGTGGAGGAAACTCAGCAAGGCAAACCCAGAGGCACCGGGCTGGGGCTGCCCATTTCCAAGAAGCTGGCGGAGATGCTCGGCGGCAGCGTGGGGCTCGAGAGCCGGTTCGGGGTTGGGTCCACGTTCTTCGCGGTCATTCCCATCCAGTACGTGGAACCCGGCGAAGCGGCCGTATCCGAAGCAATGGCCGCCGCCGATGTCACGCGACACCCGGTGCTGGTGATCGAAGATGACCCGGCGATGCACTTGCTGTATGAAAAATATTTGCGGGGCTCCGGTTTTCAGGCCTTGCCGGCGCGCTCCATCGGCATGGCCCGACAGATTCTGAAGCGCATGAAACCCCTGGCCATCGTGCTGGACATCCTGATGCCGGGTGAGGATGCTTGGCAATTCCTGGTGGACGTCAAAGGAGCTGAGGGGACCAGAAATATCCCGATCATCGTCGTGACTGTGGTGGAGGAGCGGGATAAGGGGATGGCGCTGGGTGCGGAGGACTACTGCGTCAAGCCCGTGGAACGGAAGTGGCTGCTGGATAGACTAAGAACCCTTTCGCAACACGCGCCGGTGGAGAAGGTGTTGATCATTGACGACGAGGAAGTGGCCCGCTACATCCTGAAGAGCCATCTGGCAGACACCAAGTACAGGGTCGTGGAAGCCGCGGACGGCCCGCAGGGGTTGCGCCTGGCCGAAGCGGAACGGCCGGACGTCATTTTCGTGGACCTGATGATGCCCGGCATGAGCGGGTTTGAAGTGCTCCACAGGCTCAAGGGTAATCCCTCCACCCAACACATACCGGTCATCATCAGTACCGCCAAGATCCTCGACGAAGAAGAAAGAAAAGCCCTCAATGCAGAGGCCCTGGCGATCCTGTCCAAAGGCGCCCTATCCCGAGAAGCTGCGCTGGAGATGGTCGGGGCGGCCCTGCGTAAGGCCGCGGAACTCGTCAAGGAAAAGGAGGTGCCGCCCAATGGCTGAGAAACCGAGAGCGCGCATCCTGAACGTGGATGACGACGACGCCGGGCGGTACGTGATCACCAAAATCCTCACCCGGGCAGGGTACGATGTCGTCGAGGCCGCCACGGGGAGGGATGCGTTGAGACTGGCCGGGGAGCGCCCGGATCTCATCCTCCTCGACGTGAATCTGCCCGACATCAACGGGTTAAAAGTCTGCAACCGGATCAAGGCCGACCCGCGCACCGCCTCCATCCCCGTCGTCCACATTTCCGCCACGTGTGTGCGCAGCGAAAACCGGGTGGTGGGCCTCGAGGGGGGCGCGGACGGCTATCTGGTGCAGCCGATTGACCCGCAGGAACTGGTGGCCACCGTCCGGGCCTTTCTGCGCTTGAAGGGAGCCGAGCAGGCCCTGCGCGAGAGCGAGGAGAAATACCGGCTGTTCCTCCAGAACATTACCGGGATTGCGTACCAGGCGGTTCTCCAGACCTTCCAGCCGACTTTCTTGCACGGGACAGTCGAGGAGATCAGCGGCTACACTGCCAGCGAGTTTGTTGCCGGCGGCATGACCTGGGACAGGATCATCCATCCCGAAGACCTGGCCGCTACGGACGAAGCCTGGGGCCGATTGTTGGCCGTGCCGGGCTCCTCCTCGCAGAGACGGTACCGTATCCTCCGCAAAGACGGCGAGATGCGCTGGATTCAGGAGTTCGTGCAGAGCGTGCCGG
>JAPLGR010000245.1 GCA_026390045.1 Chloroflexota bacterium
ACTCTGTCCGGCACCACCAGGCCGCTGGCGCAGTCAACATCACCGCCTCCCACAATCCTTCCACCGACAACGGTTTCAAGGTCCGCAACCGGTTCGGCGGCGCGATCGACCCTGCCGGGCTGAAGCGGATCGAGGCGGGCATTCCCTCAGAGGAGAGCAAGGCGCCCCGCATTCCGATCGCGCAGGCGATTGCCCAGGGGAAGATCGAGCGCTTTGACCCCGCCCCAGCCTACGCGGAGCAGCTCAGCCGGATGGTGGATCTTGAGCCTCTGCGCCGCTCCGGGCTAAATGTCGTGGTGGACGCGATGTGGGGTAACGGTGCCGGCTGGTTCCCGCGCCTCCTCGGCGGGGGTCAGATTCGCATCACCGAGATCCATAACGAGCGCAATCCCTCCTTCCCGGAGATGAGCCGTCCGGAACCCATTCCGCCGAACGTCAGCGTGGGCCTGAAGACCACGATCGAGCGCCATGCCGACGTGCTCCTGATCACCGATGGCGATGCCGACCGCGTCGGCGTCGGCGACGAACGCGGCGTCTTCATCGACCAGCTGCGCGTCTTCGGGCTTCTGGCCTACTACATGCTCGAGTATCTGGGGCTGCGTGGCCCGATTGTCAAGACGCTGTCGACGACCTCGATGCTCGACAAGCTGGGGCGCGCCTATGGCGTGCCGGTCTATGAGACCGGCGTCGGATTCAAGTACGTGGCGCCCAAGATGCTGGAGGTTGATGCCCTCATCGGCGGCGAGGAGTCCGGCGGCTACGCGTTCCGCGGGCACGTCCCGGAGCGCGATGGGATCCTGGCTGGCCTGTACCTGCTGGACATGATCGTTCGAACCGGACGCAAGCCCTCGGAGCTGGTGCAGGAGCTCTTCGCCAAGGTCGGCGCGCACTACTACGATCGCATCGACTCCCCGCTACCTCCGGATGAACGCTCCTCGCGCGAGCAGAGAGTGCAGCAGGCTGAGCCGAAGACCATCGGCGGGCTCAAGGTCACGGGAAAGAACACGCTGGATGGATACAAATTCCTCCTGGAGGACGGCGGCTGGGGCTTGATCCGCTTCTCCGGCACCGAGCCGATCGTGCGCGTATACTGTGAGACCACGCAGCAGGACAAGGTGCAGCCGATCCTGCAGGATGGCCTGCGGATCCTGGGCCTGCGATGAGCGGCATGCGCTTGGTCGACAGCCACTGTCATCTGAACCTCCCGGAGATGAAAGCGGACCTGCCAGGCGTGATGGCGCGCGCCGCCGACGCGGGGATCGAAGCCATGGTCGTCCCGGGAATCGACCTCGCCAGCAGCCGCAAGGCCGTCGAGATGGCAGAGCGTTGGCCCGGCGTGTACGCAGCCGTTGGAGTGCACCCACATCACGCTGCGAGCTGGTCACCTGCGGTCCAGGCAGAGATACGCGCGCTGGGGCAGTCGCCTCGCGTCGTCGCCATCGGTGAGACCGGTCTGGACTTCTACCGTGACCTGGCGCCCCGCGTTGCGCAGGTCGAGTCATTCCGCAGCCAATTGGACCTGGCGGCGGAGTGCGCCTTGCCGGTGATCGTGCACAGCCGCTCGGCCTCGCCCGAGGTCCTCGCCGAGCTTGAAACCTGGGCGGCGCGCAGCCATCACCGGAACGGGAGGCCGCCGGGTGTGCTGCATGCGTTCTCCGGCGATCTGCAGGGCGCAGGCCGGGCCATCGCCCTGGGCTTCCTGCTCGGTGTTGCCGGCCCGGTGACCTATCCTAAGGCGGACGACCTGAGGACGACGCTCAGCAGCATCCCCTGCGAACACCTGATGGTTGAGACCGACGCACCGTACATGGCGCCCGTGCCACACCGCGGCTGCCGCAACGAGCCCGCCTACGTCGCGCTGGTCGCCTGCGGCCTGGCCACTGCCTTGGGCCTCGACGCGGTGGAACTTGCCTCGCGCACTTCGGGCAACGCTGCCCGCCTGTTTGGCTGGAAGCATGACGACACGAACCGCAACCTTCTTTGATCTTGTGCATCCTTCGCTGGATGAGGTGGAAGCGCGGATGCGGGAGCGCGTCGGCGAATCCCACCCGGCGCTTGAAAGCGCGATCGATCATCTGCTGTCTTCCGGCGGCAAGCGCGTTCGCCCGA
>JAPLGR010000291.1 GCA_026390045.1 Chloroflexota bacterium
AGCGCCTCGTCGCCGGGCAGCCCCTTGACGACGAAGGCCTGCGTCCCGGGAGGCACGAGCAGCGTCAGATCCTCAGCTTCTTTGCCAGTGCGGTCGCTTCGCCCGCCGCGCTCGCCGCTGAGGGCGCGGTAGGTGCGCCGATGGCGATAGGCAGTCAGCGTGTTGAGCGTCGGCGCGACCTCCAGGAACACGTGGCCGCCGCGTCCGCCATTGCCGCCGTCCGGTCCGCCGCGTGGGACGTACTTCTCGTGCCGGAAGTGGACTGCACCATCACCGCCACGCCCGGAGGCAACTGTGATGTCCGCCTGATCGAGGAACATGCGAGACCCCTCTGAGATCGAATTATACCTTCCGGCCTCGGCCGGCCCCTTGCGTCAGACGGCTCTCGGGATATCCTAGTGTGCCAGGCCCGCATGATGCGGCGCGTCGGAGGTGCGCATTGGCTACTGTCCAGGTGCCGGAGATTGTGGTGCGTCGGCTGCCCCTTTACCTGCGCGAGCTGATGAAGATGGGCGCTGAGGGGCGGGAGATCACATCCTCCCAGGAACTGGGCGCGCGCCTCGGCATCTCCTCGGCTCAGATCCGCAAGGACCTGTCGCATTTCGGCGAGTTCGGCAAGCAGGGCACGGGATACAACGTCGACTCCCTAGCCGGCGAGTTGAAGCGCATCCTGAAGGTCGAGAAGGCCTGGGATGTCGTCGTGGTAGGCATCGGCGACCTGGGACGTGCCGTGGCACGCAATACCGGCTTCGTCGACCGAGGGCTTCGGATCGTCGCTCTGTTCGACTCCGATTCGGCGAAGATCGGGAACCGCGTCGGTGACCTTACAGTCGAGACCACCGCGGACATGGTTGCCTCAATCCGCACTCACGGCGTCAGAGTCGCCATGCTTGCCGTTCCTGCACGCGAGGCGCAGGCGGTGGCCGAGAAGCTGGTGGAGGCCGGCATCCAGGCCATCCTGTGCTACACGCCTACGTCGCTCAGCTTGCCTGTCAACGTCCGCGTCGAGTACCTCGACCCCGTCCTTCGCATGCAGCAGATGACCTACTACCTATAGGCGGCCGCATCCAAGTCTTGCACGCAAGATCCCACGATAGGCATCAACACGGAGGGAAGAAACGAGCGGCCCAGTGGCCGCTCGTCGCGTGCGGACTATCTCGCGCTGCTTCGCCTAGACAGGCGGCAACGCCCGCCGCAGGCGCTCCAGCATCGTAAGCGACTTGGCCGCGCCATTCGCCACGCAGGCCACCGGCTCCTCAGCCAGGTAGGCGGGGATCCCCGTCTCACTCGTCAGCCACTTGTCCATGCCGCGCAGCAGCGCCGTGCCACCACACACCACCATGCCCTTGTCAATGATGTCGGATGCCAGCTCAGGAGGAGTCCGTTCGAGGACGTTGCGCACGGCGGCCAGCATGAGGTGCAGCGTCTCCTGCATGGCGTCAACCAGCTCATGCGTCGTCAGCACCACGGGCCGCGGCAGGCTGGTCACCTGATCCTGCCCCTGCACTTCGATGGATCGGTCCTCGTCCTGGAGAATGGCCGCGCCGATCCGAATCTTGGCCTCCGACGCAGTGCGCTGTCC
>JAPLGR010000682.1 GCA_026390045.1 Chloroflexota bacterium
GGGTGGCCGAGGTCACGGGGGCCAGAGCGCGCAAGGTGGCAACGACGATTGGTGGGGGACTCGTGGGGTGGGCGGCAGGTGGGCAGGCACTGGTCGCGACCGGCCGCATGGACGCGAACGGGCAGGAGGGGATCTGGTCTATCGGGCTTGATGGTTCAGAGCCGCAGCTGATCCATCAGGTCTACCGGCCGCGCGATCCGCTGCTCTCACCCGGTGGGGAGTGGCTTGCATTCCACGTCGCTTTGACCGGGGATCCGGGTCAGAACGGGCTGTGGATCCTGCGAATCGATGGCAGCGGTCTGTCGAAGATCACCCCGTTCGGTTCTTACCGCTGGCGGGCGGACGGCCGATTGCTGCTGATCCCACTCACGCTCGAGCAGGCTCCTACGCTGTTCGAAGTCGATGCGTCTGCCGGCCGCGCGGTTCAACTCACCGATCCTGCACAGACCTCATTGCCAATCGCCAGCGGCGACTGGGTCGTTTCCCCCGATGGGAGCCAAGTAGCCTTCACATCGTGGGCAGATCGCGCCGTCTGGGTGCTTACCCTGCCGGACTGATTCAAAGGGACTGACCACAGGGCTCTAACGCAACGGCTTCCCGGATTCCCGACGGTCGGCGCAAGTGCTGATCAGGCCGGGAGAGGTGGATGACCCGCGTGCTATAATCCCGATGCCGGCCCTGACCAGGGCCGGCGAAACGTGGAGAGGTAGCGTAGTCTGGTCTAACGCGCGCGCCTGGAGAGCGCGTGAGCCGAAAGGCTCCGCGGGTTCAAATCCCGCCCTCTCCGCCACCCGACACCGCGAGGGCGGTGTCGTTTTGTTCAGACCTTTGACACCGGAACGCGACCTGCGGCCAGTGATCGTGATCCGATTCGGGTTGACAGGCAGCGCATGGGAGCGTTATGCTGACGGCGAGCGTTCGGGTGGGTCCGGCGCGGCGGAGCTCTCCGAACCCCGTCAGATCCGAGAGGAAGCAGCGGTAAGGGGAAGTCTCCGGGCGCCGCCGGGTGCCGGCCCGGGCGCTCGCTTTGTCGCATCATCCTAAGCCGGGCAATCACCTTGCACCTGAAAGAGAAAGGGCCGGAGTGTAGCGCCGGCCGATCCAGCATGCCGGCGCACGGCCGGCTGGCGTGCAGCCCCTCATGTGCTGGTCGTGCAGGCAGCCGAGGAGGTGGTGCTGTCTGCGTCCGAGGCCGAGGCAATCATCGAGAGCCGCTTGCGCACCCGGTCACTCTAGCACTCCGGGCAGTTCACCGGCTTCGGCTGCTCGGTCAGGAACGCGAGCTTGTCAAACCTCGCCCTGCACGCCTCGCAATCGTATTCGTAGATTGGCATCCGAACCTCACGCAGGCATCGTCCATCCGAACCACTTGGACGATCATGAGGGCAGAAGGTCACACTGGGCCGGCAGGTGACCCGTCTGCTATACTCGCAGGCTGTCATGAGAGCTCTTGCCTGGGTGCGGGAACGCCTGTTGTGGCAGGTACTTGCTGGTGCGGCCGTCATGGCGGTGCTCGGCGCCGCGCTGGTGTACGTCGGAACGGCCCATCAGGTAACGCTGGCTGAGGACGGGGCCGAGCGCACGATCTTCACGCATGCCGCTACCGTCGGCGGCGCACTGCGCGGCGCAGGCGTGCAGCATGCCATGGAGGACTTCCTCCAGCCGGCGGCGGACACCTCCCTGCGAGGGCTGGATCGCATTGAGTACCGCCACGCGCGGACGGTCCTGGTTCAGACCCCCGATGAATCTCAATGGGTGACCACGGCTGCGGTCTCGCCGGCCGATATCCTTGCGACCGCCGGCCTGCGCGTCTATCCGGCCGATCGCCTGTGGGCGGACGGGGTGCCGGTATCAGGCCCAACCAGCCCCCTTGAGCATGTGCCTCAACGCTTGCGCCTCGAGCGCGGGAGGACTCTCACGCTCAGCCAGCCCACGGGTACGATCGTGGTGCATTCCTCAGCCAGCACATTGGGCGAAGCTCTGATCGACGCGGGCTTTGCCTTGCGTCAGGGCGACTCGATCGTCCCGCAGGCACAGACACCATTGGCCGCACTGGCGTCGGCCGATTTCCGGGCGGCGCGCCCGATCCGCATCAGCGTCGACGGCATCGAGCTTGAGGCGATGGCCGCGGGACCGACGGTCGGCCAGGCCCTGGTGCAGGCCGGCGTCTCCCTCGCCGGTCTTGATCGATCCGAGCCTGCAGCATCCGAGATCGTCCCGACCAGCGGCGAGGTGACCGTCGCTCGCGTGCGCGAGGATGTGCTGGTCGAGCAGGCCCCGGTGCCGCCGACCACCAAGCCTGAATTCAGCGCCGACCTCGAGCTGGATACGCGCGAGGTCATCGATCCAGGGGCGTATGGTATGCAGGCCAAGCGCGTGCGCGTGCGCTACGAGGACGGCGTCGAGGTCAGCCGCGTGGCCGAGGGGGAGTGGCGGGCGATTGAGCCCAAGGAACGCGTGGTTGCCTACGGGACGAAGATCGTCCTCAAGACGCTCGATACCGAATCCGGGCCGATTCAGTACTACAGGGCCGTCCCTGTGTATGCGACCTCCTATTCACCATGCCGCTCGGCCGCGGATCGCTGCTACCCGGGGACATCAAGCGGCAAACCAGTGCAACGTGGGGTAATCGCGGTGACACGTGCCTGGTACTACGCGCTTGGCTGGGGCATTCCGGTCTACGTCCCCGGATATGGGACAGCCACGATCGAGGACATGTGCGGTGGTTGCCGAGGCCTCTGGATCGACCTAGGCTACTCGGACGAGGACTGGGTCACGTGGGGCGGTTACACCACGATCTACTTTACCGCCCCGATCCCGCCCGACGTGCCCACGATCTTCCCGTGAGCCCCGAGACGCCGCATACCTCCTCGGACCACGTTGGGTTTGTCGATGCCCGCGCAATCCTGCGGCGCCATGGCGTCCGGCCCAACACGCGCCTCGGCCAGAACTTCCTTGTGGATCCGGCGGCGCTTGAGCGCGTGATGCAAGCGGCGGAACTCAACGCGGGCGACGCGGTGCTTGAGATCGGCGCTGGGGTTGGGACGCTCACAGCCCGGCTGGCTCGTGATGTGCGGCGCGTGGTGGCTGTGGAGCTCGATGGCCGGCTGATCGGGCCGCTGCGCGAGGTCGTCGCCGGGATGACGAACGTCGAGGTCATCCAGGCCGACGCGCTGCAGCTCGACCTGGCCGAACACATGCGCGCCGAGCCATTCCGGGTAGTCGCCAATATCCCGTATCAGATCACATCCCACTTGCTGCGCCGGTTGATGGAGACGCCTGCCGCGCCGGACCGCGTCGTCCTGACGCTGCAGGCGGAGGTAGTTGATCGGATCGTTGCAGCCGCGGGTGAGATGAGCCTGCTGGCGCTGAGCATTCAGGTGTATGGCGCGCCTAGGCGCATGGCAGGAATCCCAGCTGGCGCCTTCTTCCCCGTCCCGCAAGTCGATTCGGCTGTGCTGCGGATCGATCGTCACCCCTTGCCCGTGATCCCGGCAGAGCTGATCCCGCCGTTCTTCCGCCTGGCGCGTGCCGGCTTCCAGCAGCGGCGCAAGCAGCTGCGCAACTCGCTGGCCTCTGGCCTCGGGATTCCGGCCGCGGAGGCCTCCAGCCTGCTGGTGCAGGCCGAGATCCGGCCCGACCGGCGCGCGCAGGAGCTTGCGTTTGAGGATTGGGAGCGCCTGGCGCGGTGCCTTACGTCCGTGGGGGGGAAGGGACCGGCGTCAGCTGAGCCGGCCGTCTGAATCAGGGAGCCGCGCTCGCTGGTCTGGCGTCAGGTGTCGGTGCATCCACAACACCTGCCACACGCGTAGCGCAGCCTCCACCTGGATCTTGGACGACATCTTCGATTGCCCGATGCGGCGATCCTCGAAGTAGATCGGCGCCTCAGCCATGGCGTACCCGAGCCGTTGCGCGACGTAGGCCATCTCCACCTGGAAGACATACCCGTTCGAGCGGATGCGGTCCAACGGCATGCCGTGCAGCGTTTCGCGACGCCAGACGCGGAATCCCCCTGTGGCGTCGCGGATCCTGAGCCCCAGGATCAGACGCGCGTACGCGTTGCCGAAGCCGGACAGCAACTTGCGTCCGGCACCCCATCGCCTGTCCACGCTTCCGCCTGGGACATAGCGCGAGCCCAGGACGACATCCGACAGCTCCAGCATGTCGAGGAACCCCGGCAGGTAGTGCGGAGAATGCGAGAAGTCCGCGTCCATCTGGCCGATGGCCTCAGCGCCCGATTCGAGCGCTGCCCGGAAACCCGTGATGTAGGCGGAACCCAATCCGAGCTTCCCGGGCCGGTGGATGACGCTTAGCCGTCCCTGGGATTCTCGCGACAGGTCCTCTGCCAGCTCGCCGGTGCCGTCCGGGGATGCGTCATCGACGATCAACAGCCGCGTGTCGGGCAGCGGGAGCTCCCACAACGCGCGAGCCAGGGCGGGGAGGTTGTCCGCCTCGTTGTACGTGGGTATGACGATGGTGAGCTTGCGCATGCCGGGCTAAGCAGCGGGCTTAGGGAGTCGAAACGAGCAGGCCGACCCGCCGTGGGCGAGGCACTCGGTCTCTTCCAAGCGTGTTGGCTCGCCGCCGAACAGCCAGTGGACGCATTCGTCGAGCAGCCCGGCAACTGCAGCGCAAGCCGGGCCGTCGTCCACCTTTCGGCCCCAGCACGCCGGGCAGCGCTGGATGCGAAAAGCGAACGCCTCTCCGTCCTCGGAGACTGTGCACTGCTGGTCGCTGGCCTGGTTGAAGGCGTCGGCCAGCGCCTGCAGTGCGAGGTGAAGCTTCTCGGCGGCAGGGATTGGCCGCGTTGGAAGATCGGAAAGCGGCTTGAGGGCGTCCATCCTGGCAACGAGCTGGGGAAAGGCCGCCCATCCGGCGCGGCGCGCCAATCCGCGTCCGCCGCGCGGTCCGTAGAGGTCATCCAGAGCAGCCAGTAACGCGGAGAACTCGGCGAAGTCCACGCCCCGCTCGCCGTCGTCGGCCGGGAGCGCGGTGATCCACGCTTCCAAGCGGGCGCTGTTGAGCAGAGCACTCACGCCATTCTTGCCGACAAGATTCTCAAGCTCGAGGAGGAGGATGCGGGCCGCGTGATTCGGGTAGCTGTAGCCGCTCTTCGGGATCGACGTCACAGGATCAACCCTCGCCTACAACAACGCCGTCAAGTCTTCGGCGGTGCGGCGCATGTCGAGGAAGAGCAAGCCGAGCTTCGTCTGCGGGCGGGCGAGCACCGTGAGCACGGCTTCCGTGCCGACGGCCATCAGGATCACAAAGCCTCCGGCACCCTTGATGTAGACCTGGTCCAGCTTGCCGCGGCCGAGTTCGGAGGAGATGCGCTCGCCAAGGGACAGCATGGCGGCCGACATGGCAGCGACCCGGTCCTCTTCCACGGAGGCCGGCAGGGCGGACGCCATGGTCAGTCCGTCGACGCTGACGACGGCCGATGCTTCCACGTCGGGCGTGGAGGCCTGCAGATCGCGCAGGCGGTCGACCATCTGATCGGTGCGAGTCTTGGGCAACGCACGATCCTGCAGAAGGTTGGCGGGAAATCTAGCACAGGCCAACCAGTTGGTCAAGAAACCTCAGGCAAGAGGCGTGCCACCGGCCGGGCGGTCGGTGGTTTGGTCGTCGCCCGGAGGAGTTGACGCGGGTGCGCGCCCAAGGCGGCGCAGGACGAAGGCCCACGCCTCGTGGCGGTACTCCTTCCACACGTGGATCATGCTGGGCAGGGCGGAGATGAAGATCACGACGGCGATGATCACCAGGAAGTAGCGGTCGATTCCCGGGATGCTTTCGCCCAGGTAGTAGCCGGCGAGCGTCAGCCCGGTCGCCCAAAGGAGCCCGCCGGCCATGTTCCAGAGGACGAACCACGAGTACTTCATCTCGACCGCTCCGGCGACGATGGGCGCGAAGGTGCGGATGAAGGGCATGAAGCGCGCCAATACGATCGTCTTGCCGCCGTGCTTCTCGTAGAAGGCCTTGGCCGCCAGCAGGTTCTTGCGCCGGAAGAAGAGCGAGTTATCGCGGCTGAAGATTGGCGGGCCGACCTTCTTGCCGAACCAGTATCCGACGTTGTCTCCCAGAATGGCCGCCGGTGCCAGCGTCACCAGCAAGATCCAGAGCTTGAGGTCGCCGTGGGAGGCAAGCAGGCCAGCTGTCAGCAACAGGCTGTCGCCCGGCAGGAAGAAGCCGAAGAACAGCCCGGACTCGGCGAAGATGAAGGCGATCAGGCCGATGTAGCCGACCGTTTCGATCAGTTTGACAAGGTCAAGGTCCATGCATCACACCCGGGGACAGGATCTGTGGGAAGTGGAACCGCGCCATTCTACTCTACGCCGTGGCAGCTGGCTCCACGGAATGACGCGTTGCCTGGTCCGCCTGTCGCAGGCGCAGCGCGCCCAGTGCGAGGCCGACAACCGCCATTATGCTCAGTGCCCCGAGCAGAACGGGTGCAGCGTTTAGGGCCAGGGACTCCAGGACCGGTGGGACCTGAAGGGCGCGTGCCTCCTGATTGATCTGGGCGATGCCCATCGCGATCACGGCGGCGTTCCACGCACCGTGCATGAGGACGGAACTCAGGTACGCCAGTGCGAGGCGCCCCCATCGCCGCCGGGAAACTACCTGGCTGATGCCCCAGCAGGTGATGGCGGCCGTGAACGCGTGCATCATCGTTGCTCCGCCGCGGCCGATCATTGTCGTCAGCCACGACGGGTCGGGCTGCGTCAGGAACAACGCCTCAAACAGGGCGTATCCCGCGCCGCCCAGCGCACCTCCCATGAATGCCTCAGACGGGGAGAGACGTCGCGCGATGGGGAGCACAGAAGTGCTCTTGACCGCTTCCTCGATCACGGGGACGACGCCGGCCACAAACGCGAACAAGCTCGCCAGCACCCAGGGATTGAGCAACAGCCCGATCGCGGCGTCCTCGGTCAAGGCGCCCTGGCTTGGGACCTCCTCAAGCAGCGGCTGGACCATCTGGTTAACGTCGACCGATGTGGCCAGGCCAGCAATGGCCATCACGCCGACCGGAATGAGCGCCAGGATCTCCAG
>JAPLGR010000095.1 GCA_026390045.1 Chloroflexota bacterium
AGGTCGATCCGTATTCAGGCGCGGGAGCTGCACGCCGGGGTGGACCAGGATTTCGATCTTCTCGCGCTCCGCCTCGGGTTTCAGCTCTTCGACGACGGAGGCGATCACTTCCTGCAGGTCCACGAGTCCCACTGCGGACTGATCATCGATCAAGGCAACCGGCAGAGTGCCCAGCTGCTGCAGGTGAGCGAGCAGGCGCTGCAACTGGCGGCGCTGGGGCTCTGCCATCGCCCCGGCGCCCTCTTCCAGCATGATCCCCAACCCTTCCGCCGCCTGGCGCAGCCCGTCGACGAGCGCATGCGGTGCCAGCGCGATCGGCCCGGTCTCGGCCTTCTCGGGTGTGGCGCTGCGCGCCTTGGTCAGCAGCGAAGCATGCTCCAGGGCCACGCCGGCCCAGTCGGACAGCGCCTGCATCAGCGTCAACTGGTGGTTGGTGAATTCCCGCGCCGCCAGCCGGTTGAACACGCCCAGGACGCCCACAGTCCGGTTGCCGACTCGCAGTGGGACCTCGACCAGCGATTGCACCAGGAATCCTGTCTGCACCTTGACCGTTCCGCCTTCCAGCGACGGTTGGTGCAGCAGCGGCTGCCCGGTCTGGAACACCTGACCGACCAGCGTGTCATAGACGCGCAGGCGCTGCAGCGAGGCGTGTTTCTCACCAGCCTGCTTGCTGGCCCGGAGCACAAGCTCGCTGGTCCCAGGTTCGGCCAGGTAGATATTGGCCTCTTCCGCGTCCGAAAGAAACGCCGCCGCCTCAACCACGCGGGCAAGGATCGCGTCCAGGTCGCCCAGACTGACCACCGCACGGCCGATCTCCGACAGCGTGCGGACCTCATCCGAGCGGCGCTTGGACTGCTCGCGCAGTGTGTCGAGCTTGTGCGACAGAACCTGCGTGTTGGCTTCGGCCGATCGCAGCTCGGCCAGTTCGCTGATTGCCTGCACCAGGTCCTCGGGCCGGTAGGGCTTGAGGAGCACATCACCGACGTTCAGGCGGAACAGGTCGCGGATCCGGGCCGGGGAGAAGTGGGCAGCCAGGACGATGGCCGGCGTCATGTCCCCGGCCTCGCGGCGTGCCCGCAGCCCGGCGAGCGGATCGCCACGAAGCTGGGTCACATCGACCACCAGGACATCACACGGCGGTGCTTTGGCCGTCTCGATCCAGGATTGCACGCCGGCCGGGGTGAGGACGCGCTTGACCAGCGCCTGGGCGTTGGCTTCCACGTCGGCGAGGACGATCACGCGGGGTGATGCTCGCTTCCCGCTATCGTCGGTCATCGCGCCTCCGGAACGCGGGATCTGCAGCGCGCCGCTCAGGGCCGGCGGCGTGGGTCAGCGGTCGGGCGGGGCGGTTCGGCGTCGCCCTTGGGGCGCAGCCGCCGCCGCGGTCGGAGGGAGTGCCGGGTGGCCTCCAACATGGCGTGCAACTCGGCCAACGCGGTCGAGTCATACTCGGTGGACCCGCACACGTCGCACACCAAGGCAGGGAAATCCGGGACGGAGACCAGCTGTCCGTCCTGGACAGTGAAGTACGAGACCGGCCGCGACTGCAGCGTGCCCACCTGGCACTCTCGGCACGGATAGGATTGCTTCTTACTGTCTTCCATGCATCAATACCCCGCCGGCGGACTCACCGCTGGCTGTCCCAGTGCCTGCCGTGCAATGTTCACGCCAGCGCTTGTCCCAAGCCGCGAGGCGCCGACTGCCACCATTCGGCGGGCGTCGTCCAGCGTGTGGATGCCGCCGGCGGCCTTGACACCCAGCCGGTCCCCGACCACCTGGCGCATGAGCGCCACATCCGCCTCCGTTGCCCCGCCGTTGGCGAGGCCGGTGCTGGTCTTGACGAAATCCATGCCCGTCCCGGCGGCCAGCATGCAGCCGGCCACTTTCTCTTCGTCGCTCAGCAGTGCCGTCTCCAGGATGAGCTTGACCAGGACTCCCTGGGCGTGGGCGGCACGCGTGACGTCCGCCAGGTCCTCTGCCACTTGAGCGTACTCGCCGGCCTTAAGCAGGCCGATCGGCACCACCATGTCGATCTCGCGGGCACCGGCCGCGATCGCTTGGCGCGCCTCGAAGACCTTGACCGCCGTCAGGTTCGCCCCGGACGGGAACCCGGCCACGCTGGCGGGTGTGACGTCGGAGCCTGACAGGCGGGCAGCCACGCGCCCCACGAACCGTGAGTGCACGCACACAGCGGCGAAATGGAGCTCAATCGCTTCATCGCACAGCTGATCGATCCGCCGGGGCGTCGCCTCCGGCTTCAGCAGGATCTGATTGATCAGCCGGGCAACGGGGACAACGGACAAGTCCACGGGGCGGGCCTGATCCTCGGGGATCAACGGCTCAAGCGGCCCACCCACGGCCTGCACGGCCGGCCCCACGCGGGGGCGGACGGCTTCCATCAACTGTGAAACCGACGTGCGCGAGGATGCGGCGTCCATGTCAGCGCCTAAGGCGGGAGGGATTGTAGCACACCGCCTGCGGCGCTATCCCTCGGCTGCGGCGACCAGTGAGTAGTGGGGGATGACGCCGACGTCCGGCAAGGGCCAGTAGACCAGGACGGCCTTGCCGATGACCTCGCTCATGGGCAGCGTGCCCCAGTTCTGCGAGTCGTCGGAGTTGTTGCGGTTGTCTCCGAGGACAAACAGGGTGTCCGGCTGGACCTGCCAGGATCCGGTGTAGCGCGGCGCCGCCGCAAGGTAGGGCTCGTCGAGCGCCACGCCGTTGACATACATGAGGCCGTCACGCGCTTCGACGCTGTCGCTCGGCAGCCCGATAACGCGCTTGATGAACCGCCGGGATGGGTCCAGCGGGAAGTAGAACACGACAATATCGCCGCGGGTGGGCTCGGCCCACCGGTACGTCAGGCGGTTGACGACGACCATCTCGCCGTCGTGCAGGCTGGGCTCCATGCTGCTGCCTTCCACGCGAATGCGGGCGGTCAACAGATTGACCGCCAGGAACAGCAGGACCGCGATCAGAATCGTCTGCAGGATCTCCGCCAGCACGGCCCAAACCGCCGAGCGGCGGGGCTCGGCGGGAGCAACCTCGGTCATGGGTTCGTTCACATTGCGGATTATAAGGCCCGCCGCGAGGGCTGGCAAGGAGAGGCTTTCGCTGCCAATTTCAACGGGAGAGTGGGCTGATAGGGCGCGGCGATGCCCGGAGGGCGTCCAGCGCGTGAGTTGAGAAGGGGGAGATGACAGGTGGTGTCAGCGGCGGGACTTGCGTTCGTGCTTGCGCAGCACGATCCGAATCGGGGTGCCCAGGAAGCCGTAGCGGTCCCGAAGGCGGTTCTCGAGGAAGCGGAGATAGGTGAAGTGCACCTGCTTCGGATTGTTCACCTGGATGGCGAACGTCGGCGGATCGGTGCGGACCTGCGCCATGAAATACAGCTTGACCTCGGCGCCGCCGTGTGACGGCGGCGGGTGCTGCTCGAGCGCAGCCTGCAGCATCCGATTGAGATCCGACGTGGCAATGCGGCGCAGGCGTTCTTCCTGCACCTGAAGCGCCGTGGGCAGCACGTCCGCGACGCGCTGCCCGGTGCGGGCGGAGACGAACAGCACCGGCACATAGTCGAGGAAGCTCAGCTCGCGCCGGACGTGTTCGGTGAAGGCTGGGAGCGTGCCGCTGTCCTTCTCGACCGCGTCCCACTTGTTGACAATCACCACCACACTCTTGGCCAGATCCTCGATCATGCCGGCGATGTGAGCATCCTGGCTGGTGACGCCCGCCGTGGCGTCGATGAGCAGCAGCGCGACGTCCGAGCGCCCGAGCGCGCGCAGCGCGCGCATCACCGACCACTTCTCGACGCCGGGATCGATGTGGCCGCGCCGCCGGATGCCCGCCGTGTCGATCAACGTGATCTGCGTGCCGAAGGCGTTGAGCTGGGTATCGATGGCATCGCGCGTCGTGCCAGGGATGGGGGAGACGATCACGCGCTCTTCGCCCAGGATGCGATTCAGGAGGCTGGACTTCCCCACGTTCGGCCGGCCGACGATGGCGACGCGCACCGATGTCTCGGGCTCGGTTGGAGACTCGGCAAGCCGGCCGAACGCTTCGTGCAGGCGGTCGAGCAGATCGCCAATGCCGGTGCCGTGCAGCGCGGAGACCGGGTGCGGATCGCCCATCCCGAGTTCGTAGAACTCCACTGCCTGCGCGCGCAGTGCCTGATTGTCGCAGTGATTGACGACCAGCAGGATGGGCGGAGGCTGTCGGCCGCGCAGCGCCCCCTGGGCGCGGCGCAGGATCTCAGCCACTTCGTGATCGGCAGATGTCACGCCGCTCGCTCCGTCGACCAGGAACAGGACGGCATCTGCGCTGCTGACCGCCTGCTCAGCCTGCGAGCGGATCTGCTGGATGTAGTCGGCCGAGTCGAGGCTGAGCGGTTCGCCGCGCAACCCGCCCGTGGGGTCAATGCCGCCCGTGTCGACCAGGTCGAAGGTGAGGCCGCGCCATTGGGCTTCGGCCACCAGCCGGTCGCGCGTCGTCCCGGGGCGATCGTCAACAACCGCCAGCCGCTGGCCAGCGAGCCGGTTGAACAATGTCGACTTGCCCACGTTGGGCCGACCGACGAGGGCAACGACTGGTTTGGCCATGGGATCAGGGTGCGGGCGTGGCCGGCGTGGCGGGTGGCGTTCGCGAGATCACGATCTCGTATGTCTCCGGGAGCAGCGTCTGCAGCACCACGCCTTCCGGCAGGATGATGACCTGCGGGGTGAGCTGGTAGGCGCCAACCGCCAGCCTGTCAACGTTGACGACCACGCGCACGTCATCGTATAGCAGCTTGTTGAGCACCGGCAGTGGTCCCTTGAGGATGACGGAAGCCGTCGCCGGCGAAGACTCAGCATACAGGCCCTTCGCCAGGCCTTCGATGACAACGGGCCTGGTCACGTTGATCGTGGTCTCAATCGGCGCCACCTGGATCTGCACGATGACCGACTGGTCGCCGGCCAGGAAGATGCCCTCGGGCAGTTGCAGGCCCACCTCCTCTTGAATATCGTCCTGGGCGCCGGTCAGATTGAGCGACTCGGTCTCCACATATCCTGGCAGGTCGTCCACCGCCTGCGGGTCTGGCGAAAAGACCGTGACCAGCGTCGGCGAGACCGTGATGCTTGAGACCTGGTAGCCGGCCTCGACCTGGCCCTTGATGATCGGGATCACGGCGACCAACCGGTAGCCGACCAGCTGGTGCACGGTCGTGACCACACGTGCCGTGGCGGGTTCGAGGCTCACCCCCTCGATGACCTGTCCGGCGGTGTCCAGGGCCATCAAGGCTACTTCGGTGTCGATGTCCTCACGACGGCCGGTGACATCCGTCTGTGCCACGACCTCGACCACCCGATCGACCAGGGATGCGGGGCCGGAGAGGTGGACGGACTCAGGGATCGCGACCGGGTCGTCCATCCGGTAGCCCAGTGCGGGCTCGCCGGTGAGCGCGGCGCGGACTGACAGGCTGCGGGAGGCCGCTTCCTCGAGGCTCAGCTCCAGGCGCGCCGGCTCAATCTGTGTGATCAGGGCCGGCTTGCGGTCGAGCGTTCCGACCAGAGTCAGTTCGTGCGTGCCGACGCCGAGGCTGTTCAGCCGCGCTTCGACGTGGACGTCGCGCGAGGTCAGCAGGTCCCACACCGATCCCGGAGCGCGGATCGTGACGCGAGCGGTGGCCGGTGCGCCGTCGACGATGACCAGGCTGTCCTGCAGGCCGACGAAGTCGATCGGCACGCTGCTGGGGAAGGAGCGCACGTCCAGCGGGTCGGCGGCGTTGACCGCCGCCACCCAGACGAAGAAGGCCAGGAAGAAGGCGATGGTGAGGGTCCTCACGTGGTCCCACAGCGTGTGCAGCATCGGAGAGCCTCTCACCGTTGTCCCCGCACCGAACGCACCCGGGCGCCAAGCCGCTCAAGCCACGCCGGAATCCATTGTGGGGCGTGCGGCCGATAGAAGGCCATCAGGATGTTGCGCAGGCGGCTCTGATCGAGGCGTCGGATCATGCGGCCGTTGTGGGCGACCGAGACACTGCCGGTCTCCTCCGACACGACGATGACCACGGCGTCGCTGACCTCGCTGATTCCGAGGGCGGCGCGGTGCCGAAGCCCCATCTTCCGTTCGGGTGATCGGGACAGCGTGCCGCTGGCCGAGAGGGGCATGACGCAAGCTGCGGCGGCGACGCGGTCGCCGCGGAGGATGGCCGCCCCGTCGTGCAGCGGCGTATTGATGTAGAAGATCTGCAGCAGCAGCTCGGGCGACAGGCGGGCGTCGAGTGGCACGCCGGTCTCCAGGTACTCCTCCAGCTTGACGTCGCGCTCGATGACGATCAGCGCACCGCGGCGGGCGTCTGACAAGCGCTGCGTCGCGCCGCACAGGGTGCTGACGATGCGCTCGACTTGCGCCGGCTCGGATGTGGAAAGGAAGACATCGCCGGCGCGGCCGAAGCGCTCAAGGGCGCGGCGGATCTCCGGGGCGAAGATGACCGGCACAGCCACCAACAGCGCCGGCAGCGCGGTCTGAAACAGGTAGGAGAAAGCCGGGAGCGGAAGCAGGCTGGTGAGCCCGGCGATGACCAGCACCAGCACGACCATGCCGCGCAGCAGGACCTCCGCCTGCGTGCCACGCAGCCAGCGCAGAAGCAGGTAGAAGATCGCCGTTACCAGCAGCAGATCGAGCAGGCTGAGCCAGTCGAGGCGCTGGAAGGAGAAGATCAGTTCTTGGAGCAGGTCGGACACGGATTGCCCCGGCGCATCCAGGCCGCTACTGACCGGCCTGCAGGTTGCGCAGCAGCTCGTGGTAGCCCTCCGCATCCGGAGGGTCCAGTGAGAGGATGGTCTGGATCGTGCGGGCAGCGGCCTCGGCCTGACCGGCATCGAGCTGGATCTCGCCGAGGGCGTCATACTGAGCGATGGCATCCGCCTTGCGGCCGGCGGCGCGATAGGCATCGGCCAGCCGCGAGTGCAGTGCCTGCTTGCCGGGATGCTCGCGGGCCGTCTCTTCCAGCAGGTCCAGCGCATCCGAACTGCGGTTGGCTTGGACCAGGAGCTCCAGGTAGCTGTCGAGCTCCTTCGCGGCCTGCTCCTCCTGGCCGAGACGCAGATTGAGGTCGATCACGCTGTGACGCGCCTTGTCGTCGGCGGGGTCAAGCTTCTGCACCTGTTCGTAGACCCGCAGGGCGCGGCGCCAATCGAGGCGCGACAGGTCGATGTCGCCCATCTGGTGCAGGATTTCCACCGATCGGCGGCGGTCGACCTTCGCGCTGGCGGCCAGCTCGCGTGCCTTCTCCAGCGTCTTGCGCGCCTCGTCGATTTCCGCCATCTGCTTGTACAGCTCGGAGAGCTCAAGATACTCGTGGAGCGCCTCATCGAGCCGATCCTGCTGGGTGAGCAGATCGATCAGACGCAGCCGGATGGGAATGTCCACCGGCGAGTGGGTCAGGATCGTCTGGAAGATCTCGATCGATTGGGAGCCGTCGCCGCGGATGATGGCGGTCTCGGCAATCACGCGCAGCTTCTCGATCGCCGCCTCGGTGCGGCCAGCCTTGAGCATGATGTCCGCCATGCGTTGATGGAGCGGAAGGTAGGTGGGGGCGGCTTGCAAGGCGAGCATGGCCTCTTCGGACGCCGAGGATAGGAAGCCCTCGTCCATCAGCTCGTCGATCCGGGACATCGACTGGATGATGCGGTCAGTCCCGCCGCCGACCAAGAAGTCGTAGAGCGGCCGGGGAGCTTCGCCCTTCAGTGTTGACTGCTGACGCGCCTTGCGCAGCCGCTTGAACCACTCCGGGCCGGTCAGAAAACTCAGTGTGTTCTCGACGATCTGCTTCAGAGTTTGGGTGTCGTTGACGTTCTGCGAGGCCTCGATCGTGCTGTACATCTGCTTGAGGCGGGACGACTGGCTTGCGTCCACCGACAGGGAATCGGCCTTCTCCAGCGCCTGGAGCAGGAGGCGCGCAGCCTCGGGAAGCTCGCCCTTGTCGTATGCGATCCGACCCAACGCTAGGTTCGCGCCCAGCGACAGCGCTGGATCCCCCACGGCGAAGATCAGGTGCTTGCGGGCGCCTTCGATGTCGCCGAGCTCGCGGTACAGCAGCCCGAGGTTGTAGTGGGCGGCCGGATGGTTCAGGCCGGCGTCGATCGCCCGGGCGAGATCCTTGGCTGCCTGCGTGGTGTGCGCGTGGGTCTGCAGGTCGATGGCCTGAGCGAGATAGCGGTGCGTCCGGCTCGTCGAACAGCATGCCGGCCAGGATGGTCAGCGCGTGGCGCTGGGCCGTGACCTCAGGGTCAGCGGCCTCATCCGGCTCCTCTTGGGGCTCTGGCCCTGCAGGCTTCGCCTCGGACTGAATGAACTGCTGAACCTGCGCCATGCGCAGGGGAGCGGTCGCGCCGTGGGGTTGGACCGGTGGGGGCAGGGCTTTGCCCTCGCGCAGGACGCGCAGTGCGGCCGTCGCCTCCGGCTCGCCTGGCACCAGGGTTAGCGCCCGCTGGGCCGCCTCAATTGCCCGGTCGGTCCGGCCGAGCTTTTGCAGCACCGACGCCACGGCCAGGTACTCGCGCACGGCCTCCTTCGGTCGGCCCAGGCGTTCATAGGTCAATGCCAGTCGCGATCGGGTCGCCAGGTTTTCTGGCTGAAGGCGGGCGATGTGATTCCAGTTGTCGAGCGCCTTGTCGACGTTGCGCTGACGGGTGTAAAGATCGGACGCTCGATCGCGCAGCTCGAGCGCCTCCTTGAGCTGGCCGAGGCGCTCGTGCAGCTCGGCCATTTTCTCGATCGGGATGGCATCTTCGGGGGCAACCTGCGCTGCGCGCCGGTAGGTGGCGAGCGACTCCTTCAGCTCGCCGAGCTCGAGCAACGCCAGGGCCAGGCTGTTCAGGGCAGTGGGATGGTCTGGGAACTCGGCCAGCGCCTTGCGGTAGTACTCGACGGCCTTCGCCCACTGCAGGTCCCAAACCGCCGAATGGCCGAGGCGCATCGATTCATCGAACAGATCCTGGCGTCCGGTCATGGCGCGCGGTTCACCGCAGGAATGTGCGGCGAGTATAGCATGATTCGACGGCCGACCCGCTCGGGACGCAGGTCAGCGCCTCGGCGGCTGCATCTCCGCCCAATTTGCTCCGACTTTGGCGTCCGTCTTGAGCGGCACGCGCAAGGCCATGGGTCCCTGCATCACCTGCTGCACGACCGCAATCGTGGCATCAAGCTGCTCCTTGGGGACCTCAAAGACCAGCTCGTCGTGCACCTGGAGCAGCATGCGGGCGCGCAGGCCGGCCTGCGTGAGCGCCTGTGGCAGGCGGATCATGGCCAGCTTGATGATGTCGGCGGCGGTCCCCTGGATCGGAGCGTTGACCGCCTCTCGTTCCGCCCGACTTCGTGCCGCGTCCGGCACCGCCTGAGCGCCCTTCATCAGCTGCGGGAAGTAGCGGCGGCGGCCGAGCAGTGTCTCCACGTAGCCTCGTTCAGCGGCCAGCCGGCGCGTCTCGTCGAGGTAGCGGCGCACACCCGGGAAACGCTCGAAGTAGACGCGCACGAACGTCTCGGCCTCCGCGAGCGTCAGGTCCGTCGACCGCGTCAGCCCGAAGGGACTCATGCCGTAGATCAGCCCGAAGTTGACGGCCTTGGCATGCCGGCGCATCTCGGGTGTCACCGAGGCCTGGGGCACCCCGAAGACCGCTGCGGCGGTGGCGGCATGGATGTCCTGGTCCTCATGGAAGGCGCGCATCATCGCCTGGTCTTCTGAGACGTGGGCGACGATGCGCAGTTCGATCTGGGAGTAGTCAACGCTGAGCAATACGTGGCCGGGCGCGGCGATGAAGGCGCGCCGGATCTGCCGGCCGAGTTCGGTGCGGATGGGGATGTTCTGCAGATTGGGGTTGGAGGAGGCAAGGCGGCCGGTCACCGCCCCGGTCTGGGAGAAGGAAGTGTGCACGCGGCCGGTGTCAGGATTGATCTGCGCCGGCAGCGCGTCGGTGTACGTGGATCGCAGCTTGGAGAGCTCACGGTGCTCGAGGATCTTGTCGACCACCGGATGCGCGTGGCGGAGCTCCTCCAGCACGGAAGCGGCAGTGGAGAAGTGGCCGCTGCTGGTCTTGCGCGTCCGGTCCGGAGGTGCAAGACCCAGCTCGCCGAACAGCACGGCTGCCAACTGCTGTGTGGAATTGAGATTGAAGGGATGCCCCACCTGGCGCGTGATCTCGCCCTCCAGCTCCTGAATGCGTGTGGCCAGAGTGAGGGACAGCTCGTGCAGGAATGTCAGGTCGAGCCCAACTCCTGCGGCCTCCATCGCCGCCAGCACGGCCACCAGCGGCATCTCGAGGTCGCGGAAGAGCGATCCATGCTGCTTGCTCTCCAACTCCGCTTCCAGCAGCGGCTTGAGGCGCAGGCAGACCTCAGCGTCGGCCGCGGCGTAGGGCGCGACGTCTGCGATGGGGACCTCAGCCATGGACCGCTGAGGGCGTCCCGTACCGATCAACTCCTGAATGTGGGTCATCTCCAGCCCGAGGCGCACGAAGGCCAGGTCCTTGAGCCCCAGGTTGCGGGACGACGGATCGCAAAGCCACTCGGCCAGCATGGTGTCGAATCCGAGCGGCGCGAACTCCAATCCGTAGCGGGCGAGCACCATCAGGTCGTACTTGAGGTTGTGCCCCACTTTCGGTTTCGATCCATCGGTGAGCGGCCGACGCAAGGCGTCCAGGACCGACTCGAGGGGAAGCTGTGGTGCGCCGGCAAGGTGGGGGAGATGGCCGACGGGCAGGTAGTAGCCCTCGCCGGGCTCAACCGCGAGCGATATCCCCACCAGCTCCGCGCGCATGGCATCGGTGCTGGTGGTCTCAACGTCCACCGCGATCTCACCGGCGTCCTTCAGGCGCGCTGCCAGCAATTCGAGTCCGGCGCGGTCGTTGATGATGTGGGAGAAACCCGCGGGCTGGGCGGGAGCCGACGGCGTAGCGAAGAGCGTCATCTGGCGCGCGGTCCCTTCCGCTTCTGGCGCGACGCGCGGCAGGAGCGAACGGAACTCGAGCTCTCGGAAGAGCTTCACAACGCGCGCCCGGTCGTACTCCTGTGCGCGGCAGGCCTCCAGGTCGAACTCAAGCGGGACCTCAAGCTCGATCGTGGACAACCTACGGCTGAGGTAGGCGCTCTCGCGACCGGAGTCCAGCTTGGTACGGAATCTCTCCGGGATCTCGTCGAGGTGCTGGTAGATCGCCTCCAGCGAGCCATACTGCTGGATCAGCGAGACGGCAGTCTTCTCGCCGATCCCCTTCACCCCCGGGATGTTGTCGCTTGTGTCGCCGACCAGGGCCTTGTAGTCGACCAGTTGGCCGGGCGCGACGCCGAACTTGTCGACGACAGCTTGCGGCCCGTACTCGATGGCCTCCGACAGCTTCTGTCCGGCAAGTTCGACGTGGACCGAGTCGTCGACCAATTGCAGCAGGTCGCGGTCGCCGCTCAGGATGACGACGCGCACGCCCTGTTCGGAAGCGCGCCGCGCCACCGTGCCCAGCACGTCGTCGGCCTCAAAGCCTTCGGCTTCCAGGATCGGGATTCCGAACGCCAGCACGACCTGGCGGATGCGGTCGAGCTGAAGGCGCAGGTCATCCGGCATCTTGTCGCGCGTTGCCTTGTACTCTGGATACAGATCATCGCGGAAGGTGCGGCCTGTATCGAATGAGACGGCGAGGTATTCCGGGGCCTGCTGCTCAAGCAGGCGCAGCAGGATGGAGATGAAACCGTAGACGCCGGCGGTTGGTTCCCCGGCCTTGGTGAGCCAGCGGGTTCCGTCGCCGGCGCGCGTCAGGGCGAAGTAGGCGCGATAGGCGAGCGCGTGACCGTCGATCAGGAACAGGCGCGGGGTGTCTGGCATCGGCACCTCCTCCCGCAGGGCGGGGGCGAAAGCGATTGTAGCACCCGGGGTGTGTCTACTGTGCGGCGGATCGGGGGAGGCCGGGGCCGCGCGTCTCGCGCACAAACTCCGTGATGCGTTGCGAGGATGGCGGCTCGCCGGACATTAGCAGGTAGCGCGATGTCCAGAAGCGCCCGGATGCCGCGGCGGCCGCTTGGCTGGGGTAAGTCGCTGCGATGCGGCGGCTCAACTCCTGGCGCATGCGGTGGGCAGCCGTGGGCGGCGACGCGCTGGGCGGCAGCTCGATCGTCATGCACAACGCGTCAGGACGGACCTGGATATCAATGGGCTTGAAGTCCAGCGCACCGCAGATCTCCTTCGTCCAGTTGACCAGCGTGGAGGCCAATGAAGACTGAAGAGCGAGCGCCGGGTCGCGCGGGACGTAGACCAGCGAGATGCGAGTGCGCGCGGCCGCAACAGCTGGCAAGGGGCCCGTGTGCCGTGTGCGCGGAGCGTCGGGCGGCGGAGCGGGTGGGAGGTGGCGCGCCGGAGTGCGCGGGGCTTTGGGGATTGCGGCATCACGGATCGAATGAACCACCGGCAGCGGGGCACCACCCGGTAGCCAATCCCCGGGGAGGGCAGCTTGGCGTGGGTCTGGTGCGGCCCGCGGTGGCGGCGGTGGCACTTCGGGGCGTGCATCCAGGAAGGGTAGGTTGATACGTGCCGAGGGCTGCGGCACCCAGTCGTGGGGAAGACGAATGACCTCATCCGCGGCCATCGGTTTCACACTTGCGCGCGAGGGTGTTCCTGCGGGTGCAGAGGGCTGCGAGAGCATATCGGCCAGCCGCTCAGCCTGCCGGCGGACGGAGCCGAAGGGAACCCTGGCCGGATACAGGACGGCGAGAAGGTAGTCGTCCGCCAGAGACAGGCAGTAGAGAAGGAAGGCATCGACGGCGCCGGAGAACCGCACGTAGCGCGCCACGGCGCCGGGAGTATCCGGCCGGATGCCGTACTCCTGGATCCTCGCTACGACCTGCTCAACGTGAGGCTGCGGCATGGGTCCGGCATGCACCCAGCGGCGGCCGTCGCGCGTGAGCAGGACCAGGTAGGCGCCTGAGTCGCGTGCCCCGCGCGCGACAAGGCGCGCCGCTTCGGCCGCGCTCCCCAAGCGGTGCGCAGGGCCCTGGATCCGCGCCGCAGCGGCCTCGTCCGGCGAGAGCTGGAGCGCGCTGATCATCTGACGGATCTTCGCCATCAGGTCAGGCAAGTAGAAGGGTTTCGGCAGGGAGGCGTGGATTCCGAGCGGCTCTGCCGTCAAGGCTCCTGGGTTGGCAGACAGGGCGAGCACCAGCATCCCCGGCTGCAGGCTTCTCAGCCGGCGTACCAAATCGGACTCGCGCAGGTCCGGCATGTCCAGGTCGACGATCGCCAGCCGATACTCGCTCGCGCGTGCTGCGGCCAGGGCTTCGCTGGAATTGGCCGCCAATCCGACGCGGCAAGCGTACTCCTTCTCCAGCGATTGCTGGACCAGGGCAGCCAGCTCAGGATCAGGATCGACGACCAGCACGGGAAGGGCCACGGAATCGACTCTAGCACACTTCGATGAACGGGGGCCTTTGCCTGCTACCTCGCCGGAGGCGTGGGCCTCGGCTAGCGGACGATGCGCGGTTGCAGCCAGATAGCTGTGTCGGGAGCGCCCAGGCCATCGGCATCTACGCCGAGGACGATCTCGACCGTGCGGCCGGCCAGGAAGGTGAGATCAACCACTAGGTTGCGCGGAGGGTCGGCCTCGGTGATGAACCACTCCGCGATGGGAAGTAGCTGATCACCTTCCCGGGTGTTCAGCTGGAAACGGGCGGCGCATCCGGAGGCGCCGGCGCTGCAGCCGAGAATGACCCGGAACTGATCGCCGGCCTGGATTGCGTACGATGGGAACGTGCCGCTGATCAGACCACCTTCCTCGTAAGGAGGGTGCAGGATCAACGCCGGCTCGTCGTCCAGCGCGCCAGTGGAGAAGCGCGGGGCGTCGTTGCGCGTGATCGACCCACCCTGATCCCGATCGTAGCCCGGACATGGGAGTAGCCGTCCCGGACCGGACGGCGACGCAGCCACCCATTTGGCGCTGCACATCTGGTCGGCCATGCTGAGGACCAGAGCGGTTGGGTCGGCCGGGAGAGATCCGACATTGACGCGCACGCGAAGAGGCCGGCTTCCTGCGCCGAGCAGCTCGCCCTTCGGAGACTGCAGGGCCCATCCTCCGGAATACAGGCCGGGGTTGGATGGAGCGGTCAGGAGTATCTGCAGGTCGGTCTCTTCACCCGGCGCGACCGACTCGGCCAGTGGAACAGGGTCCAGCCCGAAGGAGTCACCCTCGACAGGCACGAGAGCGTACTCCGTCGTCCAGGCACAGGTGCCTGAATTCCGCACGTGCCAGGTGCGCCCCAGTGTTGCCCCTGCCTGGGCCGGTGTCGCGTCCAGATAACCCGACTCGCTCAGGACGGTCATGCCTTCAATGCAATCAGAGGCGTGCGAGGCCGGCAGCGTGGCAAGGGGAGGTGAGGTGGGGCTCTCGATCGGCGTGGGCTGGGTGGCGCCCGGCCAACCCGGGTAGTTGCACGCAGCAAGCGCGACAGCAATGCACAGGGCCTGCGCGGGAAGTCTGATCATGCGGGACGTGTGATCGCGTGAGGGGATCAAGGGAGGCGCGTCAGGAAGGCGTCCGCGATGGGCGCTGGTTGTCGACAGAGAAGCCTTGCCTGGCCGATCGCGCATTCATCCTTCATTCCGGCCACCAACGCTAGGGGCTGACGATCAGCTGGACGTGGAACGGTTCACCGTCGGCCAATGCGAAGGTCTCTCCCTGTTCGTTGCGGAGCTTCCAGTTCCCCCGGTAGGTGCCGGCAGCGCTGGGGGTGGTCAGGATCACAGACAGATCAACAGTCGCGCCCGGCACGACATCACCGGTCAGATTCTGGGATGCCGGCCCTCCCATCTGCGCGCCTGAGTCGAAGACCAACGCGTAACCGGTGGTCCACGTGCATGTTCCGGCGTTCTGAAGGCGCCAGGCCTTGGCGAAGGCACGGTCGGGAGGCATGTGCGTGTTGTCCGGCACGGTCACGTCGTACACGAGCAGCGCCAGGTCGGTGCAGGCCGGCGTAGGTGTGATCGTCGGCGGCGCCAGAGTGGGTGATGCCAGGGGAAGCGGCGTATCCGTCGCCGGCTCGCCCGTTTCTGTGGGTGATAGTAGCGTTGCTTGCTGCTCGATCGCAGATTGGGTCATCTGGGCCGCAGCGGTCTGAGCTGCGCTGGTGGCCCGGAGTTCCTCCGCCGTTGGGCCAGACGGCCCGCGCAGGAGCAGGAACGCGCCGATGACGAGCAGGAGCAAGATGGCGCCGCCGCCCACA
>JAPLGR010000257.1 GCA_026390045.1 Chloroflexota bacterium
GTAAAACAAGCCGCCAGCCTCCGCTCCCACGAGGGGGCACGAGCTCGCGTGCTTCCCTCGCGAATCTCCGCGCTTCCTCCCAGGGGAATTCGTCGCATCCAGCGCTCGATGCCGTTCGGCCATCGCATCTCCCTTCCCTCAGGCCTCGCTCGATCTATGAGGCCTCGCCAGTTCATGGACGCAAGCCTGGACTGAAGGGCAGCCTTCTCAGTTGAGGGGCGACGCTCCTTCAGCGGGCACGGATGGCCGGCGCGGCAGCAACCACCAGAGCAGCACGAACCCGGCTGCGGCGACGGCGCCGAGCAGGAGCCCCGCGTACCAGATAGCGACCGGCGCCACCCGATCATTGAGCGCCCCGCCCAGCACCGGGCCGATGCCCATCGCCACGCTCCACGTCAGCCCGTACACGCCCATGTAGCGCCCGCGCATGTCAGGCGGCGCCAGGTTTGCCGTCAGCGCGGTTGAGGTCGGAATCATGATCAACTCGCCTATCGTCAGGATTACCATGCTCAATAGGAATCCACGGAACCCGGTCCCCCGAGCCACGCTTCCCACACCCAGGGCATAGAACAGCGAGCCGACGGCCAGGACCGGCAGATGGTGGTAGCGCTGCGTCAGCTGCGTGATGCTGTATTGGAACAGCACGACCATGGCAGCGTTGGTCGCCAGGATGAAGCCGTACGAGCTCTCGGGGACGCCGAAGTTTTCCTTCACGTACACCGGCAGCAGAACCATCATCAGCGAGTAGGCCATGCCGGCGAAGGTGTAGATCGCGCAGAAGGCCATGAAGGGCCGGTCGCGCAGCACCGGACCGTAGCCCTTGACCTGCTTTGCCCGCTCCTCGGCCGGCCACTGCGGGATGGTCTCGCGCATGAAGATCCCCACCAGCAGCGCGTAGCACAGCGTCGTGCCGGCGGCGATCAAGAAGGCCAGCGAGTAGGAGACCGAGGTAACGAAGCCCCCGATCGACGGACCGATGGCCACGCCTAGGTTGGCGATCATGCGCAGCAGCGAGTACGCGCCGGCGCGCCGCGCGGGCGGGATCAGGTCGGCGACCATCGCATCCGAGCCGACGCGGTACAGCGGATCGGTGAATCCCTTGAGCACCATCAGCACGGCGGCCGAGCCGAACGAGTCGACCCGCGCTAGCACCAGCATGAAGACGCAGCCCGCGCCCAGGCTCAGGACCATGGCGCCCTTGCGCCCGAACCGGTCGACAGCCGGACCGGTGAGTGATGTCGACGCAAACCCCGCCAGCGAGTTGAGGGTGAACAGCAGGGCAATCGTCGTCAGCGGCACATCCAGCCGCTGACGGAGATAGATCGTCAGAAACGGCCAGACCATACTGGAGCCCGAGCTGTTGACCAGCACGCCCCAGAACAGCAGCCAGAACTGCCGCGGGTAGCCGGCGGTTGTCGCGCGCAGGCGTTTGAACATGGCAGGGCCTTCGGCAGGTCAGGCCGATTCAGCCGGGTTCCCCGAGCCGAACAAGCAACCGGCGCCCAGCCACAGGCGGCCGGACGCCGTGGTCATTCTATCACCATGAACTTACCAGCGCGGTGGTAAGAGTTCCGTATGTCTTTGGCCGAGCCAGCGCGCCACCGCCATCCTGCCTCCGCCCAAGATCGGCCTCCCGTGCGACGGGAGCAGGAACTCGTAGTCGAGTTCACTCAGTCGCGTCAGAGCGGCGCGGGCGACCTCGGGATCATGGGTCGCCAGCGCGGCCGGCGGCGAAAGCCGTCCGCCAAGGTTCATGATCGCGTCGCCGCAGATCATGGCGCGATCTTCCGGATGCAGGAAGCCCACGTGGCCCGGTGAGTGGCCCGGCAGGTGGATGATCGCCATCCCCTCCGCCGCCTGCCCGCGTTCCAGGTCGCGCGCCACCGGGAGTTCCCAACGCCCTTCGCCCTGAAGACGTCGCCCAATGCGGAAAGCCAGCGAGCGCGTCGGAAGGTTTCGGTAGTCGGCTTCTCCGGTGACGAAGCCGACCTCCTCGCGGTGGCACAGGATCGCCGGGTCCCACGCCGCGCGCAGCGCATACAGCCCTCCGGCGTGGTCCGGATGCGCGTGCGTCAGCAGGATGGTCTGAGGGCCTCGTCCATGCGTCGCGCGCGCGACCGCCGAGACGACCATGTCGGATGCCTCGGGCGGTCCGCTGTCAACCAGCGTCCAGCGATCGCCGACGCGGATCAGCCACACGCAGACCGAAGCCGGGACAAGCCCCACCCAGCGCCAGGGAACCTCGAGGCGGTTGATGTGGGCGGTCACGGGGATGAAGTCCGGCATGGGCTAGCGCGGCGCCCCGACGCCGTCCAGGCTGCGGATCAGGCCGGGCAGCGCCAGCAGGCTGTCCGCGGATGCATCCGGTTGCAGGCTCCCCACCAGCGCGCGGTTTGCCCGAGTGTCTGCATCGGCGGTGAACCAGATCGAGCGCATGCCGACGCGCTGCGCGCCTAGGATGTCCTCGCCCAGTGTGTCGCCGACCATAACGACCGCCTCAGCCGGCAGGTCCCAGGCCGAGAGGACGCGCTGGAACAGGCTGACATTCGGCTTGCGCACGCCTTCCGCGGCAGACACCAGTTGCGGGTTGAACGCTCCATCCAATCCGGCGGCTGCCAGCAGGCGCATGACATTGCGCTCGTCGCTGGCGTTGGAAATCAGGCCCAGCCGGTATCCCTGCGCGCGCAGGGCGTCCAGCATCGGGTGCAATCCCGGCATCGGCGTCCAACGCGCCTCGCTGACGGCAAACAGGGCACGCAGTGCCCGTTGGATCAGCGCATCCTCCACTTCAGGATGGCCCGACCCCCCAAGCGTCCGGCGCAGGACTGATTCCGTTGTCCGTTCCACATGGTCCTGCTGCCGCACGCGCTGCGCTGTTTCCATCTCGATGCGGAAGGCCATCGGATCGATCGATAGCCTGTCGGCAGCCAATTGGCGCGAGAGAGCGCTCAGGCCCTCTTCGAAGACCAGCTCCCAATCGCCATCAAAGTGGATGAGCGTCGATCCAAGGTCGAAGATCACGCCGCGGATCACGAGCCCACCTAGTAGCCGCGCTGCGGGTCGTACAGGTTAAGCAGGGGTTGGTCGGATAGGTAGCGGCGCAGGTTCTCAGCGAACAGCTCGGTCGCCCGCTCGAAGTAATCGCCGGAAGCGCCAGCGATGTGCGGCGAAAGCAGTACGTTGGGCATCTCCCACAGCGGGCTGCCCACCGGAAGCGGTTCCTCCGGGTAGACATCCAGCACGGCACCGGCCAATCTCTTCTCCGTCAGAGCCTCGATCAGAGCACCATGATTGACCAAGCCACCACGGGATAGATCCACCAGGAACGCCGTCGGACGAAGCGCCGCAAACACCTGACGGTCGATCATGCCCCGGGTCTCCGGCGTCAGCGGCGCGGCGATCACCAGGAAGTCACACAGGGAGGCCTTCGACGCCTCGGCCTGTGGCGGGTAGAGGCGTTACACCAGGTCTGCAGTCATGTCACCCATATCCTTGAGCTGGTAGGCCGTGTCAGCAAGCGTGCGCAGGTCGCGCTTGGTCGCCAGTTACGT
>JAPLGR010000612.1 GCA_026390045.1 Chloroflexota bacterium
GCGGCATGTTTCAAGGGTCGCCTCCAGCAATCGCTTCTGGGCCTTCGTCGGATAGAGCCGATAGCGGTAGGTCGCCTGCATCAAAGGCCCTTCTGTGCCGCAATGCAGCGTTGGATCGCCTCGGCAGAGACATTGCCCGCCGTCGCGGCGAAGTAGGAACGAGTCCATAGGGAGGGCAGGCGCTTGAGAACGGGATACTTCTGCCGCAGGTCGCGGGAGGCAAGTCCCTTGCACTCCTTCACGATTTCGGCTGCCGAGACCGTCGGCCACGCTTGCACGAACAAATGAACATGGTCGGGTGGTACCGCCAACTCTAGAATCTCCCATCCCTGCTCGGCACATTTCCTCTCGATCAGTTTCTGGCAATCGGCCGCAACGCCTCCGACCAGGACGGCCTTCCTCCGTTTGGGCGTCCAAACGAGATGATACACAATCAAGTGTACCCGGTGCTCGTCTCTGCGGTACTTGAATGCCATGTTGATGGTATGCCACAAACGACACGGCTGAAGCCACCAAAGCATACCCGGGTTGTCCCCTCGGGCTGAGGCCGGGGAGCTTGCGGCGGGCTCCACCCGGTCAGAAAGGCGTTCGCTTCCCCGGCATCCGATCCGGGAAGAAGGCCGAGGGTCATCCCACCTCGCGCCGCCGCACCTCGGCAGACCGCCTCCATGACGCCGCCCTACCCGCCGCAAACAACGATCGCTCCCCGTTCGGCCAGCAGCTGCCCCACTCTCTCGGCTGTTGCGATCACTTCATGCGTGGCGTTGGCCGCGCCGATCACGGCTACCACGGGCCGCCGTGTGACTTCGCTCACGTGCCGCCGCCGAGGGCAGCCGAGTGGAGCCGGGAGTAGACCGCGCCTGAGGGGCGAAGGTCACTTCGGAAGAGGTGGACTGCGTCGACCGGCATCTCGCCGAAATCCAGCGTCCGCTCGCTCTCCAGGACGGAGCGGACGAAGGCACCTGCCCCCGCTCCGGCCTCGCGCCTGACGCGTCCAAGCGTCAGATGTGGGCTGAATGGCCTGTCTTCCGCCAGCAGCTTGAGGCGGGCACAACCTTCCTCGACCGCTCTCTGGAGCGTCTTCAGCATCCCGCGGGGGTCGTCCAAGTCGACCCACAGCACACGCGGTTGCCGGCTGTTTGGGAAGCAGCCGACGCCGCGAATGCGAATGGTGAAACCTGGCACGCTGGAGGCCGCATCATCGAGCACATTGTGGACACCGGCGGCCAGGTCAGGCGATATCTCACCCAGGAACTTGAGCGTCAGATGGATGCCGGAGGCCGCGACGAAGCGCATGCATTCCTGCCCCGGCAGACACCTCAGGCGGCCTGTCATGGCATCGAGCTGCGTCCGGACATCGGGCGGGAGGTCGACGGCGATGAACGCGCGCAGAGTGTTCAAGATCCGCGGCTCGTCGTGAAGGTTTCCCGGTGACATTGGAGGACCGCTCTGCCCCGCAGAAGAGCTCTGTGGCGGAGGCAGCGTCGTGCATCGCGTGCGACGGGGAACTCCTGCATCCGAGGCATTATAGCATCCGCCCCACTCGCGCTTCTCAGCTCCGGTCGGTCATCGGCGGGCAAGCTCTACGATGCAGAGTCCACCAACGCGGCGACGCCATTCCCGCCACACCAAGACTTCGCCGACTGGCTACACGAATGCCGGCTGATCGACGGTGATTGTCTGCAGCGGATTCGCTCCCTCATGGCTGGTCAGGTAGAATGTTGGTGAGGCCATCCGGGCCTGACTCCGGGGCCGCTGCGGCTGGCGCCCGACTCACGAGGGAGAACGATGCTCAAGGACTTCAAGGCGTTCGTCATGCGCGGCAATGTGCTCGACCTGGCCGTGGCCGTCATCATGGGCGCATCCTTCGGCAAGGTCATTACGTCCCTGGTCAACGACATCATCATGCCGCCGCTGGGGCTACTGTTCGGCAAGGTCGATTTCAGCAGCCTGTTTGTTAGCCTGACCGGAACCCCCTACGCCAGCCTGGCGGACGCGCAGGCCGCCGGCGCGCCGACGCTCAATTACGGCGTGTTCATCAAGGCGCTGGTCGACCTCCTGATCGTGGCGTTGGTGATATTCCTCATGATTCGCGCGGTCACCCGCGCACAGAAAAGCAAGGCGTCTGCGGCGCCCCCCGCTCCCACGACGAAGGAGTTCCCGTTCTGTTGCTCCACGATCAGCCTGAAGGCAACGCGCTGTCCTCAGTGCACATCGGAACTCAAGGGCTGATTCAGCCGAAGGAAGCCGGGGCCGAGGAATCCGTAGGGGCGATGCATGCCGTCTCGCACAGGCGTGCCGCCGGGCTCCGCGGCACGAACGGTGCATCGCCCCTACACTGTTCCGCACGGAGATTCAGGCCGTCTTGCGCGCGCCGACGTTCTTGAGCAGCACCGACGACAGGATGAACGAGACGACGCTGACGACGATCGAGCCCAGCAGGGCCGGCCAGAATCCATCAACGACGAATCCCACGTTGAACACATTCTGTGCGATCCAGGATGACAGCCACAACGACAGGGCGTTGATGATGACTAGGAACAGCCCCAGCGTCAGCACGATCAAGCCGCACGACAGGAACGACAGGATCGGCTTGATCAGCACATTCACCAAGCCCAGGATCACTGCCATGACCAGCACCACGACGAGCCCATCATTGCCGGTAACGGTGATCCCCGGCACCAGGTAGGCCGCGGCCACCAGCGCCACGGCTGTGATCAGCCAGCTGACAATCAGCTTGACTACCGACTTCATTCCCGCATCCTCCTCGCCGAGCGTGATTGGCAGGCCCTCGTGCGCAATGACCATCCATACGCCGGTCTCAGGATTCGGATTGTACTACGCCACACCGGTGGGCGGATTCCCCGATCCTTCCCTTCAGCAGTGTCACAGCCCCGGGCATGGCATTGTGCTGAGGCCCATGGGCCAGGCAACCGGGCGCAAGATCCTCCTTGAGTACGCAGCCCGCAGCGGTTAGAATCACTCCACCAAGGGCAGACGCGCGAGATCGATGAACGATTCGACTTCCATCGGACGCAGGGAGTTCCTCAAGCTGGCGGGGCTGGCCGGAGCGAGCCTTGCCTTGCGCCCGCTGCCCCCGGGCGCCGATTCCGCCGAACCCGAGATGGGACGCGTTACCGTCACCTGGATCGGGCTGTACAGTGAGCCGTCCTTCCGCTCCAAGCGGCTCGCCGAGCTCACGCGGGACGAGTTGATCCCCATCCTGTCGCGCGAAATCGCCGACGACGGGCCGACCTACAATCCGACGTGGTACCGCGTCCCGGACGGCTACGCGCACTCGGGCCACCTGCAGCTCGTTCGCTGGGAACCCACTGAGCCCCCCTTGTGGATACGGCCAAGCGGAGCGCTGCACGAGGTCTGCGTCCCCTTCACACGAAGCTACCGAGACCCGGACCCCGCCTCCGACCCTCTGTACCGCCTGTACTACCAGTCGACGGCGTGGGTCGAAGAGGTGCTCGAGGGCGCCGATGGCCGGCAGTGGTTCCGCCTGCGTGACGACGTCCTGCACATCGCTTATCACGTCCGTGCGGAGCATCTGCGCCGCATCCCCGACGAAGACCTGACGCCCCTCTCGCCTGAAGTGCCACCCGGCAGGAAGCGGATCGAAGTCTCCATCGCCTCCCAAGAATTGCGCGCGTATGAGGAGGGTCGGCTCGTGCTTCAGACGCTCATCTCAAGCGGCGTCCCTGACTCGGAGCCTCGCGACAATGGCATCCCCACGGCCACGCCGACGGGAAGCTTCCGCGTCAGCATCAAGACGCCACTGAGGCACATGGGCGACGGCCACGTGACCCCGAGCCTCGAAGCCTACGAGCTGCCCGGCGTGCCTTGGGTCTCCTTCTTCCACGAAACCGGCGTTGGCTTTCACGGCACGTACTGGCACAACGACTTCGGCACGCCCAAGAGCCACGGCTGCGTCAACATGCGCACCGAGGAAGCCCGCTGGATCTACCGCTGGACGCTACCCGAGATCAAACCGGATCAGATCGTCCAGAAGGGAAGCGGGACGACCGTCATCGTCCGCTAAACGAATCCCAGAGGTTGAATGAACAGGGGAAGGACGGGCAGCCGGAGCGTCAGGCGCCGCGTCGGCGGACTTCGGCCAGGACGTCCGACAGCTTGCCGGTCTGGCTGAAACTTGATGCGCCTCGGCGGACCGCGGCGCGGCCTTCTGCATCCGTGAGAGCGTCGGCCAGCACGATGATCTCGGTCTGGGGCAGCAGCCGGCGCAGGTTGCGCAGCAGCCAGTAGTCGCGCTCACCGGCCAGACGGGCGTTGACCAGGATCAGGGCCGGCGGAACGCGCTCCGCAAGCACGAGCGCCTCTTCCGCGCTGCGCGCTTCGGTCACGCGGTAGCCGTGTGACTGAATCAGCCCGATCATCAGGTCGCGCGCCGAATCATTCGGCTCTGCCACCAAGACGCGCGACGATGGACTCAGACCGGAGGTGAGCACCGCCTGGATAGTCGAGAGCAGCGCGCCCGTTCCGGCTGAGCGCACCACAAAGTCCACCGCCCCCCACGTCACACCCTGCAAGGGATCTTCAACCGAACTCAGAAACAGGACAGGGACGACGCTGGTTCGCGCGTCCTGCTTGAGGACCATGGCGATCTCAAAGGCGCTCGGTTCGCGGGCCTGCAGGTCCAGCAGGATCAAGTCAGGGACCTGCTCGTGCGCCAGCGGTTGGACCTCCGCCCCGCTGGCCACGGGCACCACGCGGTACCCAGCTGCCGTCAGGTCCTCAACCAGCGGTGCACGGCGCGTAGGGTCCTCGACCAGTAACAGCAGGCTCTTCGACGGCGAGCCGCTGTCGGGCAGGTGCGCCTCAACGCTCTGGCGCAGCGAGGACCAGTCCGCGCGGCCGCCGCCGGCGCGCAGGGGAAGCACCATCGAGATCCTGGCGCCGCCGGAGGGCTGCGAGTCCACCCACAGATGCCCGCCGCATGCCTGCGCGGCCGATTGAGCCGGCGCAAGCGAAGCGGATTCCGCACCAGCGGCCCTCAAGGTCCTGCCAGCGCACAGCGCTTCCATCGTGTCCGCGGGGATCCGTCCTTCGGACGCTTCCACGGAGAGCATCGCCCACGGGCCGCCCTGCGTCACACCCTCAGGATCCCCAGCCACTTCCGAGAAGGTCGCCGGGGTTTGGCCCGACGAGAGAAGCTCGGCGCGGACGCGGACTTCACCGTGATCGGTGAAGGCCGAAACGGTGCGGATCATGGCGCCGAGCGCGTCGGCCACAGCCTCCCGATCGCCCTGCACAGCTGGCAAGTGGGCAGGATACTCCGTGACGATCGAGAGCGGCTTGGTACCGCCACGCGCGCGTGCAGCCTCGATGGCAACGTCCATGGCGTTGGCCAGATCCATCGCCTGGCTTGGGCTCGACGTCAAACGGACCTCCCTCAGAGATCAGCCAACCTTCGGGGTTTCCCCGATAGCATCACTCTATCCCACCCCACCCTGCTGAGACCTTGCCGTTGGCTTACAGAATAGTATGCCCAGATGTAGAATTCGACCTCATGGAAGCGCGTGTAGCCGTCGCCAAGGTTGGCAAGTACGGGACTGCAGAGAGCGGTGACTCGTTCGAGATGATCGAGAGACCGGCCGGTGGGCTGTCTTTCGTCCTGGCCGACGGGCAGACTTCGGGCAAGTCCGCCAAGGCCATCTCCCACGCCGTCACGCGCAAGGCCATCAGCCTGCTGGCCGACGGCGTGCGGGACGGGCCGGCCGCCCGCGCCGCCTCAGACTACCTGTGCACGTACCGCTCTGGTCAGGTCCTGTCGACGCTGAACATCCTGTCCATCGACCTGCAGTCGCAGACGATGGTGATCACGCGCAACAACCCGGTGCCCGTTATTCTGATCCACGAAGGGACAGTGCGGGCGCTTGCCGATCCCTCCGAGCCGGTGGGCACGCGCCGAGGCATCCGCCCATCGATCACCGAGATCCCGCTCGCTCCCGGCCTGGCGTCGGTCATCTTCACCGACGGACTGACCCACGCCGGGGACCGCGTCGGCACGCCCATGGATCCGATCGGCTTCCTGCGGGCCTTGCTGGCCGAGGGCCCCGTGAATCCGCGCCTGGGCGGACCGCCTTCTCGACCACGCTGTGACGCTCGACAAGGGTCGTCCGGCAGACGACATCAGCATCCTGGTCGCCGCCATTCTGCAACGCGAAGGGGATGATTCTCGTCGCCTGAGCGTCCGCATGCCCCTGTAGGCCCCTCGAAGGGCCTTGTCCGAATGCCCCCAGAGACCTCACCCAGCCCGCTGATCGGCATTGTCGGCCCGTGCGGGTCGGGGAAGTCCACGCTTGCCTCCAGGCTGGCATCGCGCGGCGTCCGCTGCCGGGCTATCGCACAGGAGCATTCCTACGTGCCTGCCATGTGGCAGCGGATCACGAAGCCGGACCTGCTGGTGTTCCTGGAGGCCTCGTATGAGACGTGCACCAGGCGCCGAAAGCTCACCTGGGAGCCTCGGGAGTACGAGGAGCAGCTGCGCAGGCTCGAGCACGCATCCACACACGCCGACCTGCACGTCGAGACCGACAGGCTCACTCCCGATGAGGTCGTGCAGGCCGTGCTCGACGGGCTCGGCCTTGGGCCCCAAGGGACCGTGGAAGGACACTAGCTCCTGCCTCACCCCCTTCCCCCTCTCCGCGGACTGCGCCCCGAGGAAAGTTGACGGGTGGCGGACAGGGGGTGGATCCGATGGGGGTTGGGGCTGTGAGGTCCGGCGTGGGATGACTCGGTTCCCCACAGCCTGTTGCGCCGCACAGGGGTATAATCCCCGCCTGATGGCCAGCCCTCCGGGGCACGCCTCCCGGTCGCGGCTGGTCTTCTGCTTGATGCGGAGGCACTGACGGCATGAGACGGAACTACTGGCGCTGGCTGATCCCGATCCTCGTGCTGGCCGCCCTGGCCGGCTGGGTGATCTGGCCGAACAATCCCGGCATTCACGTGGGCAGCATAGACCGGGCCATCGAGCTTGTGCGCGGCCTGGACCTCCAGGGAGGCCTTCAGGTCTTGCTGGAAGCCGATCTGCCGGCCGACACGGTAATCACTTCCGAGCAGATGCAGACCGCCCGGGACATCATCGAGAACCGCGTCAACGCGTTGGGCGTGGTTGAGCCTCTCGTTCAGGTGGCTGGGTCGCGGCGCATCGTCGTTGAGCTGCCCGGCATCGACAACCCTGAGGAGGCCGTGGCAACGATCCAGGAAACCGGCCTGCTCGAGTTCATCGACATGAGCACGGTCAGCGACACAGTTGTGTATGCGCTGGTCGGGCAGACGGTCCAGACCGATTTCGGACAAACCGAGGCCCAGGCCGCCGCCCCGACCGCGACGGCCGAAGCCGGAGCGCCCACTCCTACCCCTGCTGCCGGCGATATACCCGCTGCTCCAGTCTTCCACACCGTAATGACCGGCGCTGGGCTGAAAGAGGCCGGGGCAACATCCAGCCAGACCACCGGCGAGTTCGAAGTCGCCTTCGTTCTGACCGACGAGGGCAAGCAGACGTTCGGTGAATACACCTCGGCGCACGTCGGGCAGATCCTCGGCATCGTCCTCGACAAGGTGTTGATCTCCGCGCCGCGTATTTCGGTTGCAATCACCGAGGGACAGGGTGTGATCACCGGCAGCTTCACCCGCGAGAGCGCCAATGGCCTGGCGGTCCAGCTGCGCTACGGCTCGCTGCCAATCCCGCTCAAGGTTGTCGAGAGCAGCACGGTCGGCCCGACGCTCGGCGAGGACTCGCTCCGCAAGAGCGCTGTCGCCGGTGTGATCGGCCTGGCGGTCGTGATGATCTTCATGGCAATCTACTACCGGCTGCCCGGGGTGCTCGCCGACCTTGCGCTGCTGATGTATGCGACCGTGACACTGGCACTGTTCAAGCTGATTCCGGTGACGCTGACACTGCCGGGCGTTGCGGGATTCGTCCTGTCCATCGGTGTTGCGGTCGACGCCAACGTCCTGATCTTCGAACGGATGAAGGAAGAGCTGCGCGCCGGCCGAACGGTCTACCAGGCGATCGACACCGGCTTCTCGCGCGCCTGGCCGTCGATCCGGGACTCGAACCTCTCAACGCTGATTACCTGCGCCATCCTGTTCTGGTTCGGGAGCACGTTTGGCGCCAGCATCGTCAAGGGCTTCAGCCTGACGCTGGCGCTCGGCGTGCTGGTCAGCCTGTTCACCGCCATCACGGTCACGCGCACCTTCCTGCACGTTGTCCTGGACGGCATCCGGGCGGCGGAAAGCCCCCGGCTGTTCGGTGCCTAGGAGCACAGCATGATCGACATTGTTGGAAAGCGCTACTGGTTCTTCGGGATCTCCCTGTTGGTGATTATCCCGGGCATGCTGGCCTTGATCCTGTGGGGTCTTCCACTGGGGATCGACTTCTCGGGCGGCAGCCTGCTGGAGCTGCGTTTCCCCTCGGGCGGCACGCTGCCGTCGACGGAGACCCTCGTTGGCCTGTACGCCGACGCCGGGGTAGCCGATGCCACCGTCCAGAGCGTCGGGACCGATGGTCTGCTGATCCGCAGCAAGACAATGGAGGACGCCGTCAAAGGCGAAATCGTGGCTTCCCTGACGGAGCGGACCAGCGCGGAGGTGGTCGTCCAGCGGTTCGAGTCCGTCGGGCCAGCGGTCGGCGCCGAGGTCGCTCAGCGTGCCGCCCTGGCGGTTGGGCTGGCCGCGCTCGGGATCATGCTCTACATCTCGTATGCCTTCCGCCGGGTCGAGCATGCCTTCCGCTACGGCGTGGCGGCCATCATGGCCATGCTGCACGACGTGCTGGTGGTCATTGGCGTCGAGGCCATCCTGGGCCACTTCCTGGGCTGGGAAGCCGACTCGCTGTTTCTGACGGCGCTCTTGACCGTGATCGGGTTCTCGGTGCACGACACGATCGTCGTGTTTGACCGGATCCGCGAGAACCGGCGGCTGCATCGCCGGCTGAGCTACGAGATGCTGGTCAATCACTCGATCGTCCAGACGCTCGACCGGTCGATCAACACGCAGCTGACGGTCATGTTCACGCTTCTGGCGTTGCTGCTCTTCGGCGGCGCGACGACGCATCGTTTCGTTACGATCCTACTAATCGGTGTGTTCAGCGGCACGTACTCGTCGATCTTCA
>JAPLGR010000194.1 GCA_026390045.1 Chloroflexota bacterium
GAGCCGTTCCCGGCACGGACCGCCAACAAGGGCTCGAGGGCTAAGGTTCGTTGGGTGCCCTGACGTTCACCGAACCGCCGGATGCGGACCCGCATGTCCGGTGGTGTGAGAGGGGGAGCGGGCGACCCGCTCTCCCTACTCGATTTGGACACGTCCCAGCGGGTAAGGCCTAGGCGCGAGCGGCGGCCGCCACAGGCAGGGCGGCGGAAGGCGCGGTCAACCGCCACAGCGCCTCGTAACCTGCGTCGCGCATCTGTGGATCCTCAGATCGCAGCGCTGCGTTGAGCTCGAGGCTGAACTCCTCGCTTCCGGCAGCGGCGATGGCATCCAGCGCGGCCAGCTTCTCTTCCGGCGTCCCACTCGAGAGAGCACGCCGGGCCATGTCCAACGCCGGACGACCCGGGGCGACGCCAAGACCCTCGCGCGAGGCGTAGGCCACCAGCCACGGGACCTCGGACAACTCGTGCACCGGCGCGTGGATCGACCAGGGTGGGTTCTTGCGCCGCTCAACCCCCTCGGACGCCGCCCCGCGCACAATCCACTGACCATCTTCGACCTGCAGCTTCTCCAGAGCCTCCAGAGCCCAGTCCTCCGGTACGCGGCTCAGGCCAAACACCGCCGCGCGGCGGGTGAGAAGGTTGTCGACCTCAAGGGCGTCCTTGAGCATGCCGTAACCCTCGTCGGGGTGGCAGGCGAGGGATTCGCCGGCGGCCATCCGCACTTCTTCGTCTCCGGTGAGCAGCGTGTTTCCAAGGCCTTCGAGGGCCGGCTGCGTTCCGATCGCGGCCAGCGCGAGGCAGGACGCCTGGCGGCAGAAGATATGCGGATCGCTCTCGACTAGCTTCAGGAGCGGTTCGACCGACTCCTCGTCGCGCAGCCCTCCGAGACCGAGAGCCCCGAGGATGCGGCTGCTCGGAGCGTCGGAGGTGAGCAGGCGGCGGAAGAGAATGCCCACGGTCGGCTCGCGGGAGAGGACCAGTGTGTGGGCCGCTCGCAGGCGCAGACCATAGGGCCGCTGGACATCATTCAGTACGGTGGCCAGTGCGCGCAGGACATACGGCCTCCACGGGGCCTTCGCCGGTGCGTCCTTCAGCCAGCGTCCGCACAGCAGCAGGTGCTGTGCGAGCGGATCGTCGGACACGCGCAAGTGCCGCTCAGCCTCCGAGGTCACATCGCCGAGGGCTGCGATCCAGTGAGTGCAGATCTCCGCGGGCAGCCAGCCCTCCAGTAGGGCGGGATCCGGGAGGCTGCCCTGGACGAAGCCACGGGCTGCAAGGTATGCGCCCAGCGTGGGGTGGGCGAACGATACGCGCGCTGCAAAGCGACGCGCCAAGATGCCAGCATCGATCAGGTCCGAAACCGGCGTGCCGCGCGCCAGCAGGCGCTCGGGTATGCAACCGACGCGCTCCTTGATCCAGGTCATGCCGAGAACCTCGGCGACCTGCCGTTCGTCAGGTGACAGGAAGCGGGCGAGATAGGCCTCGATCCCGTCGGCGGTGGTGCCACCGCGCGCATCGCCTGCGTATGCCGCCCAGATGCGCAGTGTCGCTTCGAAGGGCGTGAGCGTGCGGATCAGGCCGACCAGCCAGCCCGTAATCAGGGCTGGATCCAGATCGCCGATGCGGTTCTTCGGCAGGCCGGGAGCAACGTACTTCTGCCACGCCGCGCCCCAGCGCTGAAGGAACAAGCGGTGCTCGTGCTCGGTCCACGGGGCCAGGGGGACGGGAGCAAGGCCGGCCTCAACAATCCCGTCATAGCCGCGCGGTGGGCCGGCGGCGATGACCCGGTTCCCCTGATGAGTGGCAATGAACCGTTTCAACCAGGCCGCGACGGGCGCCAGCTCGTCCGTCATGAGCTCATCGAGCCCGTCGAGAAGGAGCAGCAGCTTCCCTTGGCGCGCATGGTTCCGCAAGTAACCGGGCAGGCGGGCGGCCAGTCCCCCTGAGACCGTCAGTTGGGCGGCATCGATGAGCACCGTCAGCGGGTCTCGTGGCTGATGGTCCAGCCGCAAGTCGCCGGCGTGCACCAGCACGGGAAGCATCTCGGCAGCGAGACCAGCTTCGGGATCGCGTTGCCCTGCCCGGAGCGCGAGGTAGGCTAGGGCAGTTGACTTACCGCTGCCAGGCTCGCCGGTGATCAGGATGTGCGGGCCGTCCGCCAACGCCTCAGCCAGTGAGAGCGTGGGGGCACGATAGATGCCGGAGAGCACGTTCGCCTCAGGCAGGTTGGGCAGAACACCCAGCGAGCCTTCCTGCTGCTGTTCAGTGCGTTGAGGATCCGAGGGCGCCGGTGGCGCAAGGAGCCTTGGTGGCACAACGATCTCTTCCAGGGCCAGAATGGCGCGCGCCATATGGAGCGTCTCGACGCGTCGGACGAGTTCTTCGCGGTATCGGTCCTTGGCCCCGGCCGTGAAACCCTCGCCGACGGTCCGTGCGCGCTGCTTGGTCCAGGTTGTTGCCTCAAGCAGGGATGGGAGCGCGCGGCGGATCCCCCATGCAACCAGAAGGCCGAACAGGATCCCGAGCACGAACTCGGGCCAGTCGAACCGCCAGCCGAAGATGTTCGCCAGCCAATTGAGCATCGTCTCTCAACCTGCGTAAAGAATGCGTCCGCACTGGGGGCAGCGAAAGAGCTCGGCGCTGTTGCGGACAGTCTGTCGCTCGCCGGCCGAGATCCCCACGCCGCAGGCGCCGCAACTTCCATCCTGCAGTGTGGCCAGTGCCCTGCCTCCCATACTGTCCCTTAATCGGGCGTACAGTGCAAGGTCCTTTTCGGCTACTCCGGCAAGCGCCGCTTCCCGCTCGGTATCCAGGGTGGCCAGGCGGGCCTGCAACTGGCTGCGTTCCCCGGCCAGGGAGGCCTCCTCCGTCACCTGGGCCGCCTCCGCCTGATCAAGCTGGCCTGCGGCCTGCCGGGCACGCGCCTCCACGTCTTCGAGCGCCACCATCGCCTCAAGGAGACAGTCTTCCAGCGACGACATATGCCGTCTGAGGGAGTCGACGTCAGCCTGCAATCCCTGCAGCTCCTTGGGGTTGTGGACACCGCCACTATAGAGGGAGCGCTCTGCATTCTCCAGCTTGGCGCGCTGCGTCGCGGCGGCGAGTTCAGCGTCCCTAACCGAAGCCTCAGCCGCATCCAACCGCGCTTGGGCCTGATCATGCGATGCACGTGCTGCCCGGACCGTATCCGAGGCCCCCAGCAGCTTCTCAACCTCGGCCAGCCGCGCCCGTGCTCGGTCGATCGATAGATCGATCTCTTGCAGGCGGTGCAGGCTCGAGACCCGGCTCATGTGATGATTATAGACTCCGGATTGCGGAGGTGCCAGAGCAGGACCTGGAGACATTGCGAGGCCATCCGTGAGGAGGATTGGCAAGCCGCCTCGCCGCGACGTACAATCTGGCCATGCGCGACCGAGATCGATGGGTGGCAGCCGGGCTGGCCGTGGGGGTTGCCTTGGCGCTGCTCGTCCCAGTGTGGATCGCCTCGCTGCTGGCGCCGGCTGGCACCACCTTCGCCGGGTTCCTGCTTAACCCGATCGATGGTTTCAGCTACCTGGCCAAGATGCGGCAGGGGCTGGATGGCAGTTGGTCCTTCCGCCTTCCCTATGCGCCTGAGCCAGGAGCCGGCGCGTTCCTCTTCCCGTACTACCTCCTGCTGGGGCACCTGGCCCGCCTGCTCGGCGCCGACCTCCTCGTCATCCTGTACGCGGCGCGGACATTGGCCGCAATCGTCATGTTTCTTGCCATCTACCGCTTCCTCGAGGAGTTCATCGCGGATCGTGCTGCGCGATGGTTCGCTTATGCCCTGTGCCTGGTGGGTGCGGGCTGGGGCTGGCTCGGCATTCCGTTTGAGTTTGTTGCCAGCGACCTCTCGATTCCGGAGACCACACCATTCCTCTCGGCCTACGCCAATGCCCACTTCCCTCTCGCCACGGCGTGTCTCCTGATCGCCGGCATGGGAGTGCTGGGGGAACAGCCAGGCAGACCCCGATGGATTGTGGCTTCGCTGGTCGCCGGTGCGGTGCTGACGCTTGTTCTCCCCTTCGTGCTGCTGCCAGCCGTCGCCGTGCTCCTGATTGGCATCCTTGTGATCGCAGTGCAAGAGCGGCGGGCTGGTGCGGCATCCTCTGTCCTGCGTCGATTGCTTTCCCTTGGTGTGTTCCTGGCGGGATCGGCACCCTGGGCGATCTACGACGTCTGGTTGCTTTGGACGCGGCCGGACCTGGCGGCGTGGAACGCCCAGAACCAGACGCCGTCTCCGGCGTTGGGCGCCTACTCGCTCGGCTTTGCGCCACTGCTCCTGCTCAGCGCCATCGCAGTCGTGGCGAACCGTGAGCAGCGGCGCGTCGTATACCTTCTGCTTGCCTGGGTGTTGGTCCAGTCGGCGCTGCTGTATTCACCTCTGGCACTGCAGCGTCGGCTCTCCCTCGGTCTGTTCGTCCCTCTCGCCGCTCTTGCCGCGCTTGGACTCGCGGCGATACCGCGCACCCGGTGGCGCCGAATCCTGACAATCCTCGCGCTCGCCTCAGCCATCCCCTCCAATCTGATCGTGATCGCTGCCGGATTGGGCGGAGTCGCGCGCGCGGAACCGTTGATGGTCCAGTCGGCTAATGAGTCATGTGCCCTTGCATGGTTGGCAGAGAACGCTGATCCCGGATCGCTGGTTCTTGCAGGCGAAACCGCCGGCAACCGGATCCCGGCCTTCGCCAACGTGCGCGTCGTATATGGGCATCCGTTTGAGACCCCTCATGCCTCCGAGGAGCTAGCGCAGGTGGAGAGGCTGTTTGCCGCAACCAGCGATCTGGCCTTGGCACTCCCGGTGCTGGAGTCGCGCGGAGTCGACCTCGTGTACTACGGCCCCGAGGAGAGGGCGCTGGGACCCGCGTCTTGGCCGGAAGAGTTGCCCGCGGCCTGCACCTGCGGCCGGGTGATCATCGCCAGGGTCCGAACGCCATGAAGAAGGAGAGTCTCAGGTGGACGGCAGCGGCGCTGATTGCTGTGCCTGCGCTCGGGCTGGCCGTGTTGCTCCTTGACCCCACTGGCTTTCCATTCTGGCGTGGCGGCGCGTACTCGGACCTGCTGATCTCCCACTGGCCCATCGCCGCATTCATCCGTGAGTCGATTGCCACATGGCACCAGGTGCCGCTCTGGAATCCGTTGATCCTGAGCGGAATGCCCCTCACGGCCGACCCGCTGGCCGGATTCTGGTACGCGCCGAACGTCCTGGGATGGCTCAGCTCGTCTGGGCTTGGATTCAACCTGCTGTTCTGGGCCCACCTCGGACTTGCGGCTTGCGGCGTGATGCGGTTGCTGCGGTCAGAGGGGGCGACTCCGGTCGCGGCGTTTCTGGGGGGCATCGCGTTTGCAGCGACGCCGAAGCTGATTGGCCATATCGGCCTCGGACATCTGACCCTCGTCGAGGCCGTCTGCTGGACCCCGTGGGTCCTGCTTGCCGTTCGCCGGGCGATTGACGGTGCCTTGGAGCCTGCGGGGCGGCTGTGGCGATTCGGACTCGCAGGAGCGCTGTTGGGGCTGACGTCGCTGATCGACCCGCGGTGGGTCATTCCTGCAGGTCTACTTGGCGTTGCGTACGCGGGCAAGTGCCTTGCGCATAGCCAACCAAGACCGGGGAGGATTGGCGTTGGTCGGAGCTTGGTCGCCTGCCTGATCGGCCTTGGGGTGGCCGCACCGGCGCTGATCCCGCTTCTTGAACTCGCAACCAGAACGACGCGGTGGGGGATGACGGCTGGCGTCGCCGAAGAGATGTCACTGGCTCCGGCGCGACTCGTTGGCGCGGCGCTGTTTGACGGGGGAGGCTGGCCGGAGGCGCAGACGTACCTCGGCGCGACGGTCGTCCTGTTGCTCGCAGTCGGGGCCGCGGCGAGTGTCCGGCGCGGGCGCTTCTGGACGGCGACTCTTGTCGTCTCGCTCTTCCTTGCACTCGGATCGTTCACGCCCTTGTACGGATGGGTAATGCGGGTCGTCCCGGGTATGAGTTCCTTGCGCGTCCCGGCGCGGTTCTACATGATCGTTGCGCTGGCTGCGGCGATGCTGGCCGGCCACGCGTTCGACCATCTGCGCAACGCGGCCTCAGACGCACTCGCCGCGCGGCGAGTGCGTCTGGTCGCCGTGGGGGCCGGCGCGCTTGCGTTGGCTTTGCCGGTCCTAGTCCTGTTCGTCCGCATCACGCAGTCGGGAGCATCGGGCCTCGCCCAGTCGTGGGTGGGTCTCGCCGGAGGGATCCTCGCCTGTGCCGCTGCCGCGTGTGTCCTCATCATCGTGAAGGGGGGCCAAGCCAGGCGCGTGGCGGGGATTGCGCTGCTCGGGCTGGTTGCGCTCGACCTTGGATGGGCGAACGTGTTCACGCTTCGGGTCGAGCCTGCGGAGGCCGCGCTGTCGACGAGCGCATGCGAGCTCGCGGGGGAGGCCGCCGACTACGGGACGAGTCGCATCTTCTCGCCTTCCTACAGCGTGCCGCAGCAGGCGGCGCAGCTCTGCAGCCTCGAGCTTGCCGACGGCGTCAACCCGCTTCAGCTGACGGCTTACCGGGACGCCATGGCATCCGCCACGGGCTTCTCCACCGCGTCGTATGGCGTGACGCTGCCGCCCTTCCCGGACGGGGACGTCCGATTGGATTGGCATCCGGCGATCGACGCGAGTGCACTGGGGCTGTTGAACGTCGAGCGAATCGTTTCTGCGTACCCACTCGATGCACCAGGTCTTGAACTGCTGACGCAGCGGGACGGCCAGTGGATCTATCGCAATCTGCGGGCGCGGCCGCGCGCGTGGCTAGAACCGGAGGAGGCGGACGCCGGCGAATGGCGTTCCGTCGTGGCCTTCGAATGGACGCCGAATGTGATCCGGATCCGCGTCGACGGGCCTGGGCGGCTTGTGCTAAGCGAGATTGCGTATCCTGGCTGGAGGGCCAGCGTGGACGGCACATCCGCTCTCGTGGAGACACATGCAGGCATCCTGCGATCGGTGGAGTTGGCCGCCGGAGAGCATGAGGTCGTTCTCAAGTTCGTTCCTGGCACCCTCGTCTGGGGCTGCGCCCTGTGCGTTCTGGCACTCCTGGCCCTGCTGGTGCTCAAGGTGCGGCGATGACGCGGGCTGAGAAGGGATGGTGCCTGGCGGCCAGCGCGGTGCTTGTGTTCGTGACGACACTACCCTTCCTTCTCGCCTACGAGCGCCAGGGCACGGACCTCCGGTTCACGGGTTCGATCCTGGCTGTGGAGGATGGCAACTCGTACATCGCCAAGATGCGCCGAGGTGCTGAGGGAGACTGGCTGTTCCGATCTCCGTACACGGCGCAGCAGCAGACAGGGGTCCCGGCGTTCCTCGGATATCTGCTATTGGGCAAGCTGGTGGGAGGTCGGGCTTCGCACGAGCAGTTGGTTTCCCTGCTGCATCTGGCGCGCATCCTGGCGATCCCTCTCGTGGTCTATGCGACCTATAGGTTCCTCTCGAGATTCTTGCGCGAGGAGCGCTGGCGTAGGTGGGCGACGCTCGTGGCGGTTGCTGGCGGCGGCCTGGGATGGCTGGTGCTCGCTTTCGGCCGCGCCGCCTGGCTTGGCAGCCAGCCCCTCGAGCTGTACTCCCCCGAGACCTTCGGGTTCCTTGCTTCTCTGACCTTCCCTCACTTGCTGCTGGCGCGCGCGTTCCTCCTGCTTGCGCTTGATGCCTACCTTGAGTCTGCGGTCCGTCCGCGCTCGGCATGGGCAGCTGCAGCGTGGCTTGTCGGTCTGGTTGCCTTGCAGCCTCTCTCGATCGCCGCCGCAGCCGCCGCCATCGGTGCGCATCAGCTCTTGCTGCTCCTGCGCGCGGCCGTCGCGCACGAACGCGTGGACTTGTGGCGAAGCGTACGGCCGGCGGTCGTCGCCCTTGCCGGTCCAGTTCTCCTGATAGCCGGGTACATGCTCCTCTTGCAGCGGGACCCGTTCCTGCAGACCTGGGCGGCGCAGAACGTCCTGGCTTCGCCCCACGTTGTCCACTACCTGTTGGCCTACGGACTCCTGCTGCCTTTTGTCCTTGTTGGCATGTGGCATGTGTGGAGAGATGGGCCGAACGAGCACCTGTTGTTGGTGGGCTGGGTGCTCATTCTGCCCGTCCTTGCCTACGCACCGGTGGCCTTCCAGCGGCGGCTTCCTGAAGGCGGCTGGGTGGCACTTTGTGCGCTGGCTGCCGTCGGGCTGGCCGGACTGCGCGCTCCTGAGGTCAGTCGCTGGCGCATTGGCCTTGGCGTTCTCTCGTTGAGTATGGTCAGCAGCGCGCTGTTGCTCGTGGGAGTCACTCAGGTTGCGCTTCGCGGGCTGCCGCCGGTGTTCCGGGGAAGCGGACAGGTGGCTGGATTCGAGTGGCTGGCCGAGAATGCAGGTCCGGGAGCGGTCGTGCTGTCGTCGTTTGAGACCGGAAACGCATTGCCGGCGTGGTCGCCGTCCTTCGTCCTGATCGGGCATGGTCCGGAAAGCGCCGGGCTGGCCGTGCTCGAGCCTCGAATCCGCGCGTTCTTTGCGTCGTCGGGCTCAGGCCCCGAGAACGATGCGCTCCTGCGGGAGTTCGATGTGTCCTTCGTGTTTGTCGGGCCCGCGGAGCGGGCAATGGGATTCAGCG
>JAPLGR010000702.1 GCA_026390045.1 Chloroflexota bacterium
TCGTCGACGCTGAGCAGGGTCGTGTGCGGGCCAGGTTCGTCGGGCGGAAGGAGTTCTATAACCCGGGCGGCTTTGTCCAAGGCCGCATCCTGGCGGCGATGCTCGACGGCGTGATGGGCGCCGCCGCCGTCTCCCTGCTCGGAGCCGGTGAACGCATCACGACGCTGGAGATGAAGGTGAGCTACATGCAGTCTGTGAGAGACGTACCCCTGATGGGTGAAGGATGGGTGGTGCACCGGGGCGGCTCGGTGCTCTTCATGGAGGGTACTCTCACTGCTGAAGATGGGTCGCTGGTTGCCACCGCCACCGCAACCGGCCGGGTCCTGCGCCCGCCGTCCGGAGCCGCGGGTGGAGAGGAGATGCCATGATGCTGGACTTCGCTAAGGGTGATGGACTAATACCCGTCGTCATCCAGGATGACGACACGAACGAAGTGCTGACGCTCGCCTACGTGAGCGAGGAGTCGCTGCGCCGCACTCGTGAGTCGGGGCAAGTCTGGTTCTACAGTCGCGACCGGCAGGAGCTATGGCACAAAGGGGCCACCTCCGGCAACTTCCTCAACGTGCGCTCCATCCTCGTCGACTGCGACGACGATGCCCTCCTCATCCGCGTGCAGCCCACCGGCCCGGCCTGCCACACCGGCGAGCGCACCTGCTTCCACCGCTCCCTGGATGCTCCGCCGCATCGGTAGGGTCGGGACTCCGTGCCCGACCGGCGCCCCTGTCGCCAAATGTAGGGGAGGGCTTCAGCCCTCCCGCAACGCGTCCCTGCCGAAAACGCTGCCCCTGGACGCATGAAAGCCTGCGGGATTCATCCCGCAGACTGCTTTTCGAGACCCCGTAGCGGCGGGCGCTCTCCGATGAATTCGTGAGTGATGGCGCGGTGCCCGTCGGCGGTCGGCCGCGCTCAGCGGTCGTCCCGGAACTTCATCCAAGCGTGGGTTCCGTCGCAGTAGGGTTTGTTGCTCGACTGCCCGCAACGGCACAGCGCGACGCGATTGCGAACCTCGTACTCGATACCGTCGGCGGCGACCACCGGAATGCCGCCCCGCACCCAAATCGGGCCGCTCACCCCCTCGGCCGGGTCCTCGATGAGGCCGATGGACTTCTCAAACTCGGGCTCGAGCGCCTTCTTGCTGGCCTTGTCCCAGGCTACGAGTCGCCCGCCCGGGCAGCAGCCCGCCTCGTGTTCGACAATCTGGCGCGACTCCGCGTCGGCGGCGCGCTCCGTCGCGTTCCACACCCCGCCCTTCGGGTCGCAGAACCGAGCAAAGGCGCAGAGGCTCTCGGCATCGGTCAACACCATGGTCAGGCCAACGATCTTCCCCGCCTGCTCCATGTAGGCGCGTCGGTCCGCGGTCTCCGTGCCATCGAAACCAACCTCCTTGTGTCTCCCACTGCAGAACGGCTTGTTCTTGCTTTCGCCGCAGCGGCAGAGAGCGCACTGTTCCCGCTCGGGATACTTCTCGCCCTCCTTCCACTGGAGAGACTCACCCTGCGCGTTGGAAACGATGATCTGCTTGGAGACAGGTACGC
>JAPLGR010000211.1 GCA_026390045.1 Chloroflexota bacterium
TGACCCGCTCCTGCCCGCTCTCCCAGGCGGCCGCATCGTGCGACTGACGGCTTGTGCGGAGCCGTCGAGAGCGGGCCCCAGGGGGGGCAGAACGCCGGTGACCCATCCCGTGCCCCTCCTGTCGGGGCATTTGACCTCCACGGTCCCAAGGAGCCATGATTGGCTCTGCGGATGATGCCAGGGAGGTCAGCTCATGGAACAGGAAGCTGTTGCGCGGCTCGAGCCCAAGACGGCTCAGGAAGCCATCATCGGCCGCATCGCCGAGGATCTGCGGCTCACGCCCTTTCTCGCCCGGGCGTACTACGAGCAGATGGCTGAGTACTTCCGGCTCTATGCCGGACTCGACTTGCAGGACAATCAGCTCGCCTACTGCGCGGTGGCAGCCGAGGAGCCGCCCGGCAAGAAGATCGCTGAGTGCCAACGCGTCGCGGTGCGGCTCACCTTGCACGACCCCGCGGACTTTGACAGCACCGGCGCCACTTCCATCAGCGCAATGCGCCGCCGGCGCTTGCAGCGGCTGTGCGAAGAAGCCCTGGACCAGGGCGGCCTGCTGACTCAGGAAGACCTGGCGCTGCTTCTGACCACCAGCGAGAGCACCATCAAGCGCGACTTGCGGGGCCTGCGCGAGACCGGTGTCTGCGTGCCGACTCGCGGCCAGCAGCGAGACATTGGACCCGGTGTGTCCCACAAAGTGCAGACCGTGTTGGGCTATCTGCGCGGCGAAGACTTCACGCAGCTCAGCCGCCGACTGTGTCACGGCAAAGACAGCATGGAGCGCTATCTGAAGGCCTTCCGCCAGGTGGCGATCATGACTCGCGAAGGCCTCAGATTCGAACTGATCTGCAGGGCCTGCCGGCTCTCGCCCGCGCTCCTTGCGCAGTATCAGGCGCTGTATGAGCAGGCCGCCGGCGATGAAGCCATGCAGGGGCGCCTGCGCGACCTGCTGGGCACCGACGCGCTCCCCACCGAAAAAGGGGGGAGAGCCCGATGAGTGCCCCTACGACCCGCGAAAAGCAGGCCCGGCGGCTGGGCGAGAAGGGGCTCTATCAGCAGCTTTGCCAGGCCTTCGAGCACGACTACGGCTTCGACAAGGGGCGGCGCGTGATCCCGGTGATCGTGGAAGATATCCTGGATAAAGTGCGCGATTACTACGGCCCCGACCGCGCTCAGGAGCCCAACCAGATCGTGTATACTGCGGCCCAGGCCTCGGCGCGACTCACCCGGGGCAAGACCATGGCACAGACTGCGCAGCAGGCGATCCGGCTCACCATGGTCGCCCCCGAAGACTGCGTGGCCTATGGGCAGGGCGCGGCGGTGCTCTTGCGCCAAAGGCTCGAGCGCTGGCTGCACGAAGCCGTGGCCCAGGGCGCGCTGCTGACGGCCGCCGACCTGGCCTTCCTCTGCGGCCTGTCCATCGGCCGGGTGGAGCGCCTGATCTGCGAATACGAACGCGACACCGGCAAGCTCCTGCCGCTGCGCGGCACGGTGCATGACGCCAGCAGCAAGTTGACCCACAAGCCGCAGATCGTGGCGCGCTACCTGGCCGGCCAACTGCCGCCCGAGATCGCCCGCGCCACCAACCACAGCATCGAGGCGGTGGAGCATTACCTGCGCGACTTCGCCCTTGTGCGCGAACTCGTAACGCGCTACGATGCGGAAGCCATCAGCCGTCTCATCGGCCGCGGAGTGCGCGTCGTGCGCGAGTACCTGGCGCTGCTGCAGACCCTGCCTCAGGAACCAACCCGCGACCCAGGGACAACCCAGGCGATGCCGCCACCGGACTCCCACCAGACCTGCTGAAGCCACTCACCCATCACTCGTTGAAGCTGTTGTCGTCGCAGTTGACGTAGGACAACCGCACCACCATCCGACACGTCGCTGAGGTCAAATGCTCCTATCTCCGGGGCTCGGGCGCGTGGTGAGCGCGGAAACCAGGGGCTTACGCCCCTGGCTAGCCTTGTGTCGCCCCCTACGGGGGCTGAACGACGCGACGGCCGTCACCGGGACCTACGGGACCCAAGGGATCACGGGAAACAGAGCACAAGTCGGGCTCGGAGAGCGCTCCCACCGTAATCCTGATGTATTGCGCACAATCCGGGTCAGGGGCCGGCGCAGCCGTCAAGCCGGG
>JAPLGR010000601.1 GCA_026390045.1 Chloroflexota bacterium
CCTCCTGCCCGGCATGAGGAAACAGGCCTGCGGCCACGCGGCGGCCAAGCTCATCCATACGGCCGGTCGCGGCCAGCCTCATGCGAACCATCCCACGGCCCAGCGACCCATGCGCACCCTGCTGGCGAGCGAACGTGTTGACGGCAACGAGGGAGCGCACGCGTTTCGGCGCATCGGCTGCCAGCTGCAGCGCGACCGTGCCTCCCAGCGATAGCCCGACAACATGTGCCGACTCGATCTCCAGCCGGTCGAGCAGCAACAGTACATCCTTAGCCATCACCTCGATGCTCGGCCATCCGGACGGCATGGGCGATTCCCCTTGACCTCGCAGATCAGGCGCGAGCACAGTGAAGCGCGGCACAAGGGCAGGCAACTGAAGAATCCAGTCGTCGCCACACGAGCCCAGTCCGTGCAGGAGCAACACGGTGGGAGCGTCGCTCCTCGGGGAGACGTCCAGGCGGTGATGGAGGACGATAGGCGTTCGGGCAACCAGCGGCATACGCGGGTTCAGCGCGGGAACTGGACCTCAGTCACGACCAGCCGGTGATCCGAGGCGAGTGAGTCGGCCACCCATGCCTGGGTTGGACTCAGCCCGCGCAACCAGACGTAGTCGATCCGCTGGTCGGGTTCGACGGCCGGATCGGTCAAAGGCGGTGTCTGCCCAAGCAACGCAAACGGATCCTCAAACCCCGCCTGCAGCACGGCCCGAGTGACCGGGTCATCCACCTCGGCGTTGAAGTCCCCGCCAAAGGATGCCGGTGTCTGGTCGCCAATGAACACAAGCGCCTCGGTGATCTGGCGGATCGTGTCCTCATTCGACAGCCCCATCCAGATCCCGAAGGCGTGCAGTGGCCGCCCGCCCGCATCCAGATCCACGCCCACGATGCCGGTCTGCTCTTGCAGGCTGGTCAGGAAGGCCATGGAGGCGGGAGCCTGCGGTCCCTTGTACAGGACGGCAATCCCGGTTAGGTGCTCCACAGTCGGAAGATACGCGACGTTCATTCGCAGCCGCCGCGCGAGGTACAGCGCATCATCCGCGCAGTAGCTGGTCATCCGGCCGGTGTCCACTTCCTGCAGTGCAATCGCGTCCACATCGGCCTCGGCGATCGCCTCGGCCATCTCGTCGAGGTTGAAATGCCACTCGGCGTCATAACCGTAGTGGATGTTGTAGGTTGCCAGGCACAGGGTGCCATCCTCCGGCAAGGGCTCGACCGGCCTTGGCCAGACTGCGGCAATGATGAGGGCCAGCCCCACTAGTCCGGCCAACAGAGTGCGCGTCGGCCGCGCGGAGACCTCCTGCCAGGCCAGGGCGACTGGGCGCTGGGACGAGGCTCCGATCATCACCGCCACACACGCCGCCAGATAGACTGCCCATCCCATGCTTCGCAGTTGCGGCACCGCGTAGGGATAGGTGAATGTGAACGCATTGAGGAAGTTGAGCGCCAGCACCAGCCCGAAGGCCAGTGCCAGCATCTGCCCAACCGAACGCTGGCGAGGCGATCGGCCGTCAAGCAGGATGACCATGCAGCCGAGCGCCAGGATGGCTGCCAGCCCAAGGCCGATGGCACCCACCAGATTGCGCCCGAAGTAGCCCACCATCAGGGCGGCCGCGAGGCCCGCCGGCACGCCAAGGCGCAGAATCGGGCGCGACGCTAATCGATTCCCCAGGGCAAACCGCACGCGCGGGATCGTCGGCAGCAGCGTGAGCAGGAACAGCAATGGGGCAATCACGACGTACGGCGCGCCGGTCCAACGCGCCACGCCATTCGGCAGGCAGAGCAGCGAGGTCTCCAGGAACAGCAGACCACCCAGGCCCAGGGAGGCGCGCACGCCCATCA
>JAPLGR010000687.1 GCA_026390045.1 Chloroflexota bacterium
CCCCGCACAACAGTCCGTAGCGGGGTGGCAAGGGCTGCATGCGGTGCCGCGAATCCGGGCAAGGCTGAGGAATGGGAAAGGACGCGGGCGAGGAGCAGGGGTGGAGGCCCTCTTGGGGCAACAAGCAGCATTGGCAATGAGCGGGCGAAGGAGCGGGAGCAACCCCTGTCCAGCACAGGGCAATGCGTTCGATGGCACTCCGAGGACCCAGCATGGGAGGCTGCTCGGAAACCGTTCGTCCCGAGTGTGCTGAGCGGGATCCGGCCGCAGGTCCCGCGAGACGTGGGCTCGATTGGCTTGTGGGGGCTTCGGGGGATTCGGGGCTGCCAAGGATTCCCGCGCGGGCCGTCCCCTGGATCGGCTCAACCAAGCGCGCTTGGGGGCGTGGCTTCGGGGGCCGTCTAGGACTGCATACGATTGGCAAAGAACTGATAAGGCAGGCCCATCAGGGCGGCGATGATGACCCCAATGCCGAAGCCCAGATACAGTGCCAGAAGAACCTGTCCCATGACTGGCAGCCATGCGCCTTGTTTCAGTTCGTACGGCGCGATCGGTACCGTTGCGGTGGTGAAGGCGAAGAACGCAGTGATGAACGCGCCGGTCGCACCGGAGAGCGCCAGCGCGGGCACAAGTGGGCTCAGAGCCTTTGACCTCCTGACCATGAGGAGAATGCCCACCGCGATGAGAGGCAGAATGAGGAGAGCGATCACGATCGGGTGCATGGCTGGCTCCACCCTCCTTCACGCACAAGGCCAGTCCCTGTGGTGGTGGTCCCCCGGACGGGAGGCGGGGGATGTTTGGCCCAGCGAGTTCGAGCGATGCTGCTTGCCAGGAGCGAGTGCGCGTCACCTATTCTCGCGCTCAACAGCGGGGAAGATGGCCCGCATTTCGGCCCAGTCCGGCGGATTACCCCTTTCCTGCAAGTCGGTGCACAATTCACCCTGCTGACGGAACCCCCGGTCGGGCAGCGGTGACCGTGCCGGAGAAGCCGTCAGCGTGGGGCAGAAGGACTCGCTCGGACGGCCCCTCCTCCTCGGTGGAGCCGAGATGTCCACCATCCTCACCACCAAGCTGCATGTCCCTCCGTTGCGGTCGGGCCACGTTGCTCGACCGCGCCTGATCGCCAAGCTCCATCCCGGGCCGGACGGGAGGATCACGCTGGTCTCTGCGCCGGCGGGATACGGCAAGACGACGCTCGTCGTCGAGTGGCTGGCCCAGGGCAGCACGGAGCTCAAGGTCGCGTGGCTGTCCCTCGATGAGCAGGACAACGACCCTGCCCGGTTCCTGACACACCTCATCGCAGCCATGCGCCAGGTGAACCAGCGTCTGGGCGAGGCCACGCTGGCGCTGCTGCAGGCGCCACAGCCGCCTCCGCCGGAAGCACTGATCACCGCGCTGATCAACGACCTCGCCTCGCTGCCGGCGCCTTTCATCCTGGTCCTGGACGACTACCACGTGATCCATGAGATGGGCATCCACCGGCAGCTTGGTTTCCTGGTGGAGCACCAGCCGCCCCAGGTGCATCTGGTCATCGTCACGCGCGAGGACCCGCCTCTGCCTCTTGCCCGCCTGAGGGCGCGCGGACAGATGGTGGGAATCCGCCAGGAGGACCTGCGCTTCTCGTTGGACGAATGCGCCGCCTTCCTCAGCCAGGTGATGGGGCTTGAAGTGGATGCTTCCGACGTCGCCGCCCTGGAGCGCCGGACAGAAGGCTGGATCGCTGGGCTGCAACTGGCGGGGCTGTCGATGCAGGGGCGCGACGACCTGCCGGGCTACATCGAGGCCTTCACCGGCAGCAGCCGCTACGTGCTGGACTACCTGATCGGCGAAGTGCTCGAGCAGCAACCCGCCGAGGTGCAGGATTTCCTGCTCAAGACCTCCATCCTCGGCCGGCTTGCCGCCGGATTGTGCGACGCAGTCGTGCAGCGTGACGACAGCCAGCGCATTCTGCAGACGCTCGACCAGAGCAACCTGTTTGTGGTGCCGCTGGATTCGTCGCGCTCATGGTACCGGTACCATCACCTGTTTGCCGAACTCCTCTCTCAGCGCCCGCGAACCACGCAGGCGGTTTCTGAGACCGAGCCCCATCGGCGCGCCAGCGAGTGGTTCGCGGCCGAGGGGCTCTTGCCCGAAGCAATCCACCATGCATTGGCGGCCGCAGACTGGGAACGCGCGGCGGATCTCATCGGCGGCGAGTCGATCACGATGCTCAGGCGCGGCGAACTCTCAACCCTTCTTGGCTGGCTCAAGGCGCTGCCGGACGAAGCTGTGGACAAGCGGCCCGAGTTGTCCCGGGACTGTGGCTGGGCCCTCACGCTGACCGGCCAGCTGGATGCCGCGGAACCCTTCCTGCGGCGCGCAGAGGCATCGGCCGGTGGGGACGATGCCTTGCTGGGCACGATCTTGGTCGCCCAGGCGTATCACCTGCGCGCGCAGGGGGACAACGCCGGGGCGATCGAACGCGGCCAGCGTGCCCTCGATCTGCTGCCGGAATCCGATCCGCTCTCGCGCAGCCTGGTTGCCCTCACGCTCGGCCTGGCTTACTGGAGCCGCGGCAACATGGAGGAGGCGGAGAAGGCGCTCCTGGAAGCTGATCGGACTGCCCAGCAATCCCGCAACCACTACGCCAGGATGACGGCGCTTTCCTATCTGGGGGTAATCCAAGCGATCCACGGCGGTCTTCGCCGCGCCGCGGAGATGTGCCGGCAGGCGATTCAGCTGGGAGGGCAGTCGCCTCCGGTCGCCCCGGCGCACATCGAGTTGGGCGCGCTGCTGTATGAGTGGAATGACCTGGAGTCCGCCGCCCGTCACCTGCAGATCGGGATCGAGCTATCCCAGCGGACCGGCAACCTGATGATCCTGAGCGATGGCTACCGGACGCTGGCGATGCTCCAGCAGGCGCGCGGAGAAAGGGAGGCGGCGCTGGCAACGCTCCAGCT
>JAPLGR010000657.1 GCA_026390045.1 Chloroflexota bacterium
CGGGATGGCCCACTTGGGGCGGCCCTCGACCTTGGCGAAGCCCGGCTCGACGGGGGACTTGCCCACCTGCCGGTTGATGCAACTCATCGGCATGTCTTTGGGTAGCATCTTGTCGAAGAGCGCCCGGTCGCTCTGCGGCCCGAGGACCCAGCCGCACGTGGCCAGCGTAAAAGGCGCGCCCACTTTTTTTGCGGCGGCGACGGCGGCGGTGAGGTCGTCGACGGTTGCCTGGAGCTGCTCGGGTTTTACGCCGCCCCAGGTCCAGCCTTCGGGCGTCCAGAACCAGTAGTAATCCGCCGCGTAGGTTTGGGCGATCCGCTTGAAGATCCCCTCGTAGAGTTCCTGCACGACGGCCTTGTCCTTCGGGTCCTTGCCGAGGGCCTTGAGGCGCTCCTGCACGGCCTTCGGGATGGTCAGGGGCGTTTCGTTGCCGACGCACGTCTTGACGCCCAGGCGGCGGGCGTGCTTGAACGCCTCGGCCAGCATCGCGGCGGAGCGGTCGAAGCGGGCGTTGGCGGCCTCGGCTGCCTGCGGCTGCGGGCAGAAGCCCTGCATCACGTCGGCGCCGAAGTCGTCGCGCTCGAAAAGGCCGGCCGTACCGAACGAGAACTCGCTTGTCTTCTTCGCCTTGTAGCCCCAGTTGCCGCGCAGGGTGTTCTGCCAGCTTGCGGGGTATGAGAACTTGACCTTCGTGCCATCGCCGATGTCCTGCGCCAGGCCGATCCAGACCACGGGCTCGGCGTTGGGGTGGCCCTCGGGGTACGTGTGCAGGCCCAGGAAGTTCATCCGCAGCTTGACGAGCTGCGAAATGTACGCCTTGTAGTCGTCGAGGTCCCACCAATCCGGCCCCTCGGGGAAATCGTGGAACGGCTGGATGCCGCGCGTGTCGAAGAGGGGCTTGCCGGTCTCATCGAGGTCAGGCAGGGCGAAGGGAATCTTCAAGTCCGGCACGACGTCGCCGTCCAGATAGAACCGCACGCCGAGGTGCTCGGCGAAGCGGTAGGCGGCGTACAGGGTGCCGACGGGGGGACCGCCGGCAAGCGAGAGTACGCGACGGTTGTTTTCCCGGGTTGTATGAATCACGTAGTGTTGGGAGTAGGATGGGGCATCGCCCGGGGCAGACCGCAAGATGCTCATCAGGATCAGGTCGCCCTTTTCTGGCCATGCGCCGGTCGTCTCGATGATCGGGAGAAGTTGGCCCGTCCGCAGGTAGATGTACCGCCGCACTTCCTTGGCTGCCAAATCCTGGGCGTAGGAGGCGCCCTTGGGCACAAGGATGGTGCAGGGCGGGGCGTCGGCGGGCGCGGCCCCGGCGGTGTATCCGGTAGAGCAGGCCGCGAGCACTGTCCAGACGATGGCAAGGGTGAACGATTGCCGCATGGCTCTCTCCTCAGTTCGCCAGCGTGGGTGCGGAGCACCCACCCTACGTTGCGCGCAAGGGTCTCCTGACCCGCCGCGCAGCACGGGGCAGCCTACAGGGTGTTGCGTTTCCGCTTGCTCAGCACGTCGATCAGGACGGCCGCCAGCAGGGTTGCGCCGATGATGAACGTGTTCCAGTAAATGTCCACTTTGAAGACGGTCATCGCACTGACGATGAGCGACATGAGGACGCAGCCCAGGAACGCGCCAAGCACGGTGCCCTCGCCGCCCTGGAGGCTCGCCCCGCCGATGATCACCGCGGTGATCACCTGGAGTTCCAGGTTCTTGCCCAGCGTGACCGAGACGTTTCCCAACCGCGACGCCATGAAGATGCCCGCGACGGCCCCCAGCACGCCCGTCAGCATGTAGTTGAAGATCTTCAACCCGTTG
>JAPLGR010000278.1 GCA_026390045.1 Chloroflexota bacterium
AACCTCAATGTGACGGCAAGCGCAAAACCGATCTTCCGCGATACTGAGGGCGCTGCGGAACCCGTCGAGCTTTCACTCGATTCCTCCGGGCCCACGCCTTCTCTCTATACGGGCTCGGGCCGGTTCCTCACCAACGCGCGCGGCAGGGTCGGCGATGGTTCCGTTGCGCTGTCCACGGTGCTCGGCCCGGTGCCGCGCAGGCGCGCCAAGTTCACGCTCGAGCGGGTGGAACCGGCGCGTTGGTTGCGCGCCATCGCCCGGCGGCATGATCTCGACGCACTGAGCACAACCTTGGGTGGCACGGTGGACATCGACGCGAGCCCGGATTGGAAGGCCATCAACGTCGCGATGGATCTGTCGGCGCCGACGCTCCGATACGGGACCTGGGCCGCGCCGGAGGGTCACGCCATAAAGCTCACGGGCAACGTCATGGCGGATAACACCACTTACTGGAAACTCGCCATCCCAACGCTCGACGCCCGCCTCGGCGACCAGGCATCGATTGTCCTTACGGACACGTCGGTGGACGTTGAGTCCATCACCGTGAAATCCGATCTCACGGCGGAATGCGACTTGTCTCTGCTGAGCCATGGGCTAAGTGGCCGCGCGAAACTCCATGCCCCGATCAAGAACGAGCGCGGCATGGTAAGCGCGGACCTCGCGCTGACCGTCGACGGGCTCGCATTCGGGGCATTCGCGATGCCCGGCGATGCGCCGGTGTCCGCGAAGGGCGCGGTGGTCTACGACAACATCAACGGCTACACAAAGAGCGGCAACGTCGATCTGAAGCTCGGCGAGACGACTTCTTTGACTCTCAGCAGCATCAGCTACAATGGATCTCCGCTGCGTATCGAAACGCCGTTCTCACTCAGGTCTGATATGCAGCCGTTAGTGGGCATGGGCTGGCTCGACGCGGCCAAGGGCACGGTATCCGCCTCGGGCGTCTTCAAACACGAGGAGTCGGTCACTTCCGCGACATGCGATCTCGAGGTTGCGTGCGAATCCTTGGCCGTCGTTAAGGGACGCGGCGTCCTGGAGGGCGTGTCGTTGAAAGGCGCCTTGGGCTGGCAAAGTGACAAGGCGCTCAGCGGCCAGGGTGAAGCGAGAGCCGCAAAGCTCGTAGTGGGCAGCATCGCACTGAGCGACATCGCAGGTCCGATTCAGGCCGAGGGCGACGTGATTAAAGCCGCGGGCCTGACAGGGAGCGCTTTCGGAGGAACCGTCACGGGCGACGCGGAGTTCGGCGCGCTTCAGCCTGGCCTGCCCGCTCATTTGACTGCGCAACTCAAAGGCGTCAATCTCGAGAGCGTGAGCCGCGGCCTCGCCATCCCCTCACTGTATGTCACGGGGAACGCGGACGGCATGATAAGGTTTGCGATGGAACAGGAAGCGATGATGGATCTCCAGATCACCCTGGAATCCGTCGGGGCCGCTACCGTCAGCGTGGCGGCCCTCGAACAACTCCTGGCCTCTCCGTACATGCAGGAGTTCACGGGCAAGAAGCAGTTGGAGCGGATTGTGAAGGAGGTCGGGGGCAAGGAGAAGCAAAGCTCATTCGATTCGGTGAAGCTGGCCCTCGCGTA
>JAPLGR010000114.1 GCA_026390045.1 Chloroflexota bacterium
GCCCCTTGAACCTTCTCGATGCCTGCCTGCTGATCGGGGATGTTGGAGTCCGTGACCGCACCCAAGGCCTCGGTTGGCCAGCCGTAGTGCATGCCAAGCTGGACGATGGCGGCCTGCAACAAGCCCATCTCCGCGTAGCCGATGGCAGCCACACTGGTCCGCATGTCAAAGTAGTAGGGTTTGGGCGTGTACACGACGGGCGCGCCCGGGTTCGCCAGTTGGGCAACCACCATGCCGGCCAGCGTCTCCACGTTCATCAGAAGCAGCGTGCCCGACAGCGTGACAGGGCAGGTGGCTCCCGAGAGAGGCGATGAGTTGAGGAAGACCGGCAGATTGTGCTTGCCGGCCGTGATCAGGACATCGATCTCATCGCGGGAGTATCTCAGCGGGCTGAACGACGAGGTGTACACGGCGAGACGCGGCCGCCGGTGGAGATTGTCGACACCCCCGGCGACGTTTGCGGCCAGTTCCACAATCCACTCCAGGCTGCGGTTCGAATAGGCCTGGATGATGAGCGGCTTCGTGGTGTTCTCAAGCATAGTGGCGACGGCCACGACATCCCTTGGCTCTGAGTCGATGTCCAACGGGAAGATGGCATTGATCAGGTGAATGCTCGGCAAGCAGTGGGCGAGCCGGGTCCACTGGACAAGGTCCGCGCGTGTGACGGCTCGCCGCTCACGACGCTCACAGTCATACAAGTACTCAGGCCCACCAATGGTCCGCGTGTACGTCTCTCCGCCGACTGCCAGGTGCATGTCCCGGGCAGGTCCTTGGCCTGCCAAGAGGCAGGCCGATGGTGCCCGGCGGATGGCATCCTCCACCAAGCCTGGGGGAAGCCATGCCCTCTGGGCCTCCTTGTCGACCCTCGCCCCCGCCGACTCCAAGAGCTCAAGTGCCCCAGCGTGCTCGATGACAATGCCGACGCGCTGAAGCAGCCGGAGCGTCTTCTCATGCAGCGTCTCGATTTCGCGTTCAGAGAGGACGGCGTAGCGCCGGCTCCGGATGTCGGCTGGTCCCATACTCTCTCCCCGGCCGGATGAGTGGAGGATCTAGGCCGAACCCACCCCCAACCCATCATCGGTTGCGGCAAGGCCCGGGCATCTCGCAATCTCTGACGCCCGGGGGATGCTGCCCTGTGGGCCCGGGCGGGCCCACAGGGCAGCTACACAACAACAATACCTACTCCGGCGGCACGCTCTTGAAGAGGTAGTCAATCTCTATGCCCTGCCGGGCGCGGATAGCTCGCGCGATGAAGTAGTAGATCGCCCCGACCACCAGGATGCCGACGGTGAGCGCCACCGCCGCACCGGGATTGCCAAGCCCTAGGCGGCTGTCCGTGACGTAGAAGTAGGCGATGAGCACTTCCGCCAGGATCGTAACGACTCCTGCGATCACGCTCAGCGGGACGCCCAGCACCTCGATCTTGGCCGGCGAGGACTCGTACAGCTGACGGTTCTTGTAGGGGAAGGCGATGGCGGTGATGCCCATGATGATCATCACCCCCGCCCCAGCCAGCCCTGCCAGGACGAGCGCCGTGAAGAAGCTCGCCGCCCACACGGACCAGGCAAAGAACCCCACGCCGATCACCGTCACGATGATGATAGCGACCAGCGGGGCATGCGTCCGCTCGTCCACCTCGGCGACCTTCGCCGGGAGCAGCCGATCGAAGGACCAAGCGAACAGCGCCCGGATCGGCTGGACCATCTGGATGAAATGGACCAGCGGCGTCCATGCAATGAACGTGATGGCGATCAGCAAAGGAATGAACACACCCTTGGGGATGATCGAGACCAGCAGCGGCAGCATCGGCGCCATCGGCAGACCGTACTTGTCCGGCGCGGCGGCCGAGACGTAGTTGACCGCTCCGATGAAGTCCTCCCCGACCGTCCGGTAGAGGAGCAGCACCAGGATGATCATGATGGCGTAGTTCACCACATTCGCCACCAGCATGGAGTACCAGTGTCTGCGGGTTCCGGTCCCCTTCACCTCTCCGGCGAAGGCCACCGACCACCAGGACCACATGCCCATGGTCATGATCGCGGCGAAGATGGGCAGCGTGCCGGAGAAGCTGACTGGGGCCGTTACCATCCCGCCCTTGGCGGCCTCGTCGATGTAGAAGCGGTAGGTGTCCGCCTGCTGGGTGATGGGGTTGGCGAACTCGTTGAAGCGGGCGATGTAGGTCTCGCGGGGCGTGGCGATCAGCACCACCGCCATCACCACGAGCCCGACCATGGCGATGATGTACAGGATGTTCTGGAAGCGCATCAGCTTGCGCATCCCCAGCGCCATCATGTAGCTGACCGCCGCGATCGCCACCACCCCGATGATGAAGTTCCACGGCGGAGTGGCCAGCTTGCCGGCCAGGTCGATCAACCCGCGGTTTCCGGTGGTGGAACCGATCACGCTGAGCGCCGGGGTGAAGGCCGCCGTCGTCCAGGCCAGCGTCCAGTAGCCGACGGACAGGATGCTGCTGAAGCTCAGCAGCAGGCTGCTCGCCAGGCCGACCGCCGGGTGCAGGATGCGGCTCGTGGCCACATAGTCACCGGCCGTCCGCGGCATGGCCAGGGCCACCAGCCCGAACGAACTTGAGATGAACAACGTCGCCAGGCAGGCGGCAACCATGGCCCAGGGGATACTGCTTCCCGGGAAGCTGCCCGGGAGCCAGAACACGTAGTACGCCAGGACCACTCCCGGGGCGGCCGGCAGCATGTTGTACACGACCGTGTCCCAGAAGCCGGCCTCGCGCACAAGCCCCGTGGCCTTGCGCAGAAGGAATGTTTCGGATTTCTCGGTCATTTTGGATCCCTCCGTGTGACATCCAGCTATCGCCAGCGGCACTGGCTTCCTTCGTCCGGTAGTTCCCATGGTCACGAGCCTCTATCGTCTCATTGTTTTCCGCCCCACCTCCTTCCGGCTCGCCGCGTCCTACTGTCCCCAGGCGCGGGCGACCTACCCGCGCGTCATCTGATGAGTGACAACCCCCTTGGCGTTCAACATTACCAGCGCTCCACAAAGGAAACCTTCGGAATACGCGCTGCCGGGATTGATGCATAGGGTTCGACCGATCTTCGTCATGCCGCCGGACTCGTGTATGTGTCCATGAAGCCCCAGCAGCGGCTGCCAGCGCTCAATCGCATCGCGGACGGCGGTGCTCCCGACCGCTCCGACCTCTGCCCCGCCAAGAGCCCGTTTCAGTTTGAGCTCCTCATCCAGCAGAGGGGCTGAGTCCAAGCCGGATCCGTACGGCGGCGCGTGGAGGTTGAAGACGCAATTCGATGCGTCTTGCACATCAGCCATTAGCGCGGCGATGCGCTCTGCAAGTTGCGGCTCGTCAAGCTCGCGGGCCGTGTGCCAGGGAGTCGGGTTGCTGAAACCGAGGCTGATCATCTCATGCGAGTCGTCCAGCTGGACACAACGAGACTCGGGGTTCTCAAGAACGGGGCAAGCCCCAATGAGTTCCGCGATCTCCGGAGGATCGTCATTCCCCAACATGATGAAGCAGCGGATCCCTTTGCCGGACAGCTTGTCTTCAGCCAATTGCATCCACCGGGCTGTCCGTTCGAAGACTACCTTTCGGAACAGCGCCTCCTTCCGTGCTTCGTCATGACCAAGCGAAAGAAGCTCGTCCCTTCCCATCCGGCAGGAGTAGAAGCCATTCAGATTGACTAGCTGCTCGATCCCCTGAACCTCAGTCTCCGTTGTCAACTCGTAGTGCCTGCCCATGAAATCGCAGGCGTACTTCCCACCCGGCATCTCGGTCAGAATGACAATCGCCTTCCCGCTCAGATCCCCACCGAAGATGAGCACTCCGGCCCTGTAGAAGGCCCCCGCGTTGAGCGCTTTGCGGTAGATCATTTCCGAGCCGTGGATGTCTCCGGTGTAGAAGACGCGGGTGTTTCCGTCACGCTTCATTGGCGCAGTAATCCCCTTCCCAAGATCATCTGTGCCCGACTTCATCGGGCAACTCGTACCACGGAAGCTTCTCCCCGACCCGGGCCCGCGCGGTCCAGCGCAGGGTCTTGGGGCACCTATCGAGGGCGTCCAACAGTGCTCCGACCTGAAGCCCGATTCGCTCTTCCTCGCCCGAGGTCAAACCGATCCCGCCAGCTGAACTCCTGACACGTTCGAGATTGATTTGGACCGTGTGGCACAACCCCCAGTCGTTGGACAGCAGGCGGCACAAGCGATCAAGGTTGATCGTGTCCCCGTCACCACTCCCCACGGGAAAGTCGAGCAGCATAGCCTGGACATCTCGAACGTCCTTCTCGTTCAGCTGAATCACCTGCATCTTGCAGAGCAGGAGGTCAACGAGCGGCAACGTATCCGGGTCGACACCGATCCTATCCCGCAGGTCAATGACATGACACATCCGGAAGCGGTCAAGTAGGATATCGACGTCCCTGTCCCTGCCCCCGTCCGAGAACAGCAACCGTTCCCGGCCGTGGACCGGATTGAAACGCTGGTTCGGCGCATACCCGAGCCGCAAGAAGAGATCCTGGATCTGCCTTGTTGCACTGGAGAGCCCGAAGAAATCCAAGTCGCCATGGGTTCTTGCCAGAGGAGGCCGTTTCGCATGCGGGCATCGCAAGAGGAAGGCTGTTCCCCCAGCCAGGCGCAGCGGCAACCGCTCCCCCTCAACCGCGGCAAGGATCCGTCGAGCCTCGGCGCCTTCGTCAGCCAATGTGGGCGGGCCAGTCATCGCACCGTCGCGGGCAGGCATGTGGTATTCCTCATCCTTGCGCTTCGCTCGGGAAGGGATGCCACCCGCTCATCCCAGCGGGTCATCGTTCGAGCCGTCATCATTCCTCCACGCAATCCCTGGCAATCTGTAGCCAGCGCTGGGCCATTCCAATGTCGTGCGCGACGCCGTGGAGAAGCTCCAGGCTGTCTACGCGGATGAACATGGCCTTGATCCCAAGGTCCCTTCGACGACGGGCAATGCAAGTTACCTTGCTACGCATCTCGGTTTCCGTCGCCTGCTGCAGGTCTCTCAATGGATGGATATTCGCTTCGAGCGGAATCCCCGTCTTCGCGTAGGCGGTTGCCGCCAAGTCGAAGTCGGTCCACCCGGAGATGTTGGTCATCTTGAGATGAGGGATTGTCCGAATCGTCGCCGCGAGGGGACCTGTGTCTCCGCAACTGTGCCAGTATCCGATCTGGCCGTGGAACTGGCTCAGCTCGATCTCATACGGCAAGACGTATTCGCGATAGAACGCGGGCGACAGGAATGGCACATTGACTTCGTCGTTGTACAGGTCGCCCTGCCCGACGTCCTCACCAAGGAATGCCGCCCTCTGTTCGCACCAGTGCTTGCGAGCATCGGTGACGAAACGCATGAGTCTGTGGACAAAGGCCGGGTCGTCGACCATGTCCATGAGGATATTGACGGCGCCTCGCAGATGAAAGGCGAGAACGAAGGGACCGCGCAACCAGTCGGTGAATCGCACCTTCAACCGACCTCCGACAAGCCTCCCGATTTCCTCGTACATCGAGTGAACAACCGGCATAAGCCCACTACGGCGGAAATCGGGCGGCTCCAAACGGTCAAGGTCCTGCCTTGCTCTCAGAACGGGTTCCTGGTCGATCCAGGGGTCCTTGTCTTCCGCGTACAACACTCCTTTTCCGAACAGATTGGGTTCGAACGAAGGTCCTAACCAGATTGGCACTTCGGGAAGAAAGTAAGTGTCATCCTGAAACCAATGGAACTTGTTCAGGCAGGCAGCAAGGTAGCCTTTGAGGTAGGTCTGAGGGTCCGTGTAGAAACCCCTCAAGTCCAATCCAAAGGCATGATGGTAAAAGGCATTCATCGACAGCACGACAAGCGGCATCGGACCTTCCGTTGGTCGAGGGACCCGTTGCCAGTAGTAGTAGGCCGATGGCGAGGCCGGCTCCCACTTCTCTCCGCGAGCCCGGTTGTCTGGACTCTCAACCAGCGCCAGGTATGAGTCAATCAACTCGTCGATATCCGCGTGGGGGCGGGCCATGTCAGATTCCGAATCCCTCAGTCAGGCCTGGGCGTCGAAACCAGGAGCCGGATTAACGATCACGCTCAGACCGGCGTCAACGACAAGGCACTCTCCAGTGACAAACGATGATTCGTCGCAGGCCAGGAAGAGTGCTACGTAGGCGATCTCGACCGGTTTGGCCATGCGACCCAAGGCATGCAAAGCCCCCGCCTTTCTCCTCGCCAGTTCCGGGTCTGGAAGAGCGTTGAAGTAGTCATCGACCAGTGGAGTATCGACATAGCC
>JAPLGR010000513.1 GCA_026390045.1 Chloroflexota bacterium
GATAGTCTCATCGGTCGGCGCGGCGCCGGTCACGGCGGCGATGCCCGCCGAGGCGACCTCTATCCCTTTCTTGCCAAGCGATTTCAGACACTTCTTCATGAGCCCTTCGGCCATAACCGAGCGGCAGGTGTTGCCGGTGCAGACGAAGAGCACGTTAGGCATGTCGGCCGGTCACCCGGCTAGTAGGCCCCGCGCCCGGTGAGAATGGCCGGGAGCGATCGGGCCAGGATCGCTAGGTCCTTCCACAGGGAGTAGTGCTCGATGTACTCGAGTTCGAGCGCCAGACGCGCATCCATCCCCAGGCTCCCCCGCCCATCGACCTGCACCGGACCGGTCAGGCCAGGCTTGACCGCCAGGCGCATCCTTTGGCGATCATCGTACTGTTCCACCACCCAACATTCCTCAGGACGTGGCCCTACCAGGCTCATGTCGCCGCGGATGACATTCCAGAATTGCGGCAGTTCATCCAGGCTCCAGCGGCGAAGCCAGCGCCCAACGCGTGTCACCCGGGGATCGTTGGGGACCTTGAAGACCGGACCGCTCAGCGGACTGGCCGCCAGTACATCGGCGACATGCTGGTCGGCGTCCCGGACCATGCTGCGCAACTTGACCATGCGAAACGGACGACCATGCTCGCCCATTCGCGTCTGGACGAAGAAGGCCGGACCGGGACTCTCGAGCTTGATGGCCAGCGCTGCCAGGCCGATGAGCGGCAACGAGAGCAGCAGACCCAATGTCCCGCCGATGAGGTCCAGCACGCGCTTGAGAACTCGATCGATGCCCGACGGTCCAATCACCTTCCGGGCTGATGCCGGCGGGGCAATCACTCCGCCCACCAGTCCAAGTCCTAGGGATCCGGCCCGCCCCAGGAGCATCCAAGGAGCGATTGGCAACAAGGCGGGGTCCGCCTGGGCAAGGAACGCCATGAAGGGCAGAGCCGTAAGGCCGAAGGCCACAACGGCAGCGAGGACCAGCCAGAGCCCCGGCTGCCAGAAGACCCCTGCAACGAGCCCAGCAACAAGAACGGCCAGGAGGCCAATCTGCGCCCGTTGCGAGGCCGGCGTATGCGAATCCGAGAATGCCCGCTCGGGCAGCCAGCGCAGCATGAACGCTTTCCAGTAGCCGATCCCCATCTTGCGCCGCAGATACTCGGGCAGACTGGCATCATGTTGGTGGTAGACGACGGCCCGCGGCGCGAAGACCATGCGGTAGCCCTTGCGCGCCAAGCGGAAGGACAGCTCTTGATCCTCGACCGAGGGCACGGGGAAGGCCGTGTCGAAACCACCGTTCTCAAGAAAGACGCTGCGCCGATAAGCGGCGGCATAGGTGTCTACGAAGTCGATCTGCGGCAGGCGGGCCATGCGGCGGTACTTGTCGGCGTACTCCTGCTGTACAAAACGCGGCACGAAGCCCGTCTGCCGGGTGCGATAGGCTCCCTTGACGGCCACGATGCCAGGGTCGGCCAGGGGCCGCACCAGCTCCGCCAACCAGTCCCGGCACGGCTCGCAGTCTGCGTCCGTGAACGCCAGGATCTCCCCCCGGGCGCGTTGTGCCCCCGCATTCCGCGCCGCCGCCGGCCCAGCATTCGCCTGCCGGATGACGACGGCTCGGGATGCTTCGGCGATCGTGGCCGTCTCATCGCTCGAGCCGTCATCGACCACGATGACCTCGTAGGGCTGATCGAGCCCGGACTGGCCTTTCAGGGCCTCCAGACATCGGTCGAGGCTTCCGGCGGCGTCCCGGGCCGGGATGATGACCGAGATCATGAGCGGGATGGGCTCCGGCGCCGATAGGTGAGGAGCATCAAGCCGCCGCCCAGGAGCGGCGGCAGCGTGACCAGCAGATGGAGCAGGATGGAGAAGGCAATCGCTAGTTGGGGATCCACCTGAAAGGGAAGGAGCGCCAAGCGGGCGAAGAAGTAGAAGGGCCCGATGTTCCCTGGCATAAGAGCCGGCAGCAGGCCGATCATCACCAGGAGCATGACCAGGCCTGCCGCCGTCGCCCCCAGGGGGAGGTCCAGCGCCCTGAAGAGCAGGGCATTGGTGGCGATCATCACTCCCCACGCCAGCAGCGTCAGGGTCACAGCCGGGATCACGATGGACGGGCGGCGCATCGCATTCACAGCCGCAGCTGCCTCATCCAACACGCGTATCAGCTGCCCACCCCACCCTCGCGCACCGGGGCGCGCGGACCGGATCCGTTCGATCAGCCACGGACAGGCCAGCAGCCCGAGGGCAAGCAGGAAGACAGTCACCCCGGCTGCTGGAAAGAGCCACCCTGGCACGACATCTGTGACGCTGGCTGGGAGGGATGGCAGCAGAAGGAGTGCCAACCCGGCCAACGCCAGAAGATCCAGCGATTTCTCCATCACGATGGATATGCCTGCCGGAGCCAGGCCCACGCCACCCTGCCCTGCCAGCAGTCCGAGGCGGATGACTTCGCCGCTTCGGAAGGGCATCACGATGTTCGCCGCCTGACCCGCCAGGTAGGCCTCCGAGACGGCAGGCAGTGCCGGCCGCTCGGCGCCCTGCGTCAGCAAGACCCGCCATCGCAGGATGCGCAGCGCCAGACCAACCAGCACGGCCAGCAAAGCCAACGCCAGCCAACCGGGCTTGGCCGCTGCAAGATGCCGAGGCAACGCCTGCCAGTCTATGCCCCAGACCGATAGGAGTAAGAACGCCGTGCCCGCCAGCACCTTGAGCACCGTCCACGCGGCAGTGCGGCGGGATGATCTGTCACGCTCGCTCAAGGGATGCTACCTCGGCCGGGTGCCGGCCTCGCCGCCCTAAGAAGAGAGA
>JAPLGR010000575.1 GCA_026390045.1 Chloroflexota bacterium
GTAACCCCCCAAGCGACACCCTCGGGCGACCACGTCACTCCGTTTGGCGTACCGGCGGAGTGCTGCTACTGTTCCAGGCGGGCCAGGAGGTCAGGAGTGAGGCCGGGTGCGCCGGCCACAGCGCGTTGGACCCTGACCCGCCTGCCGAGCGATTCTAAGGAGCCATGCACGATCAAGTTCGTCAGTGTTTCTCGAGGCATCAGGAGATCCTGTGCTGTCCGCGATGCCAGTCGTCTCTCGCGGTCGGGGAGCACGACATTGCCTGCCCTTCCTGCGACCACCACTTCGGCGTTCAGGACAACATTCCGCTCCTGTTCTCGCCGAGCGAGTGGGACGCATCCAAGGAGCGAGTGGCCGAGCGCGTGCGCACCTTCTATGAAGGGACCCCCTTCCCGAACTACGACGACTTCGACAGCGTCGGCAGCCTGAGGGAGAAGGCGCGCCAAGGTCTGTTCGCGCACCTACTCGACGAACAGGTGCCGCTCGGGGCTCGAGTTCTCGAATGTGGGTGCGGGACGGCTCAGCTGAGCCTGTTCCTCGGCATCGCGCCGCGAACGGTCTTCGGCACCGACGTGTGCGTGAACTCCCTCCGGCTTGGTCAGGCGTTCAAGGAGAGGCACGGGCTGTCCGGTGTCCACCTCCTGCAGATGAACCTGTTTCGGCCGGTCTTCCGCCCGGGCAGCTTCGATCTCGTCATCTGCAATGGCGTTCTGCATCATACGCCGGATCCCCTCCTCGGGCTCAAGACGATCGCCGCGCTCGCGCGACCCGGCGGGTTCGTTCTCGTCGGACTGTACCATCGGTTCGGGCGGGTCATCACCAACACGCGGAGAGTGCTCTTCCGTCTGTTCGGCCAGCGATTGGCGTTTCTGGATCCGAATCTCCGGGCGCGTCGCGCCAGCCCCGCACGAAGACGCGCGTGGTTCATGGACCAGTACCAGCACCCCCATGAGTCACACCATACGATCGGTGAGGTGTTGGAGTGGCTCCCTCAGGCAGGCCTGCAGTTCGTGAAGAGCGTCCCGCGCACCGTCCCCTTCCAGCCGTTCTCGGAAGCGGAGCGCCTGTTCGCGGACGAGGTGCCGGGCAATCGCCTCGAGCGCCTCGTCGTCGAGCTCGGGATGGCATTCTCGGGAAGCCGTCAGGGAGGGTTCTTCGTCGTCATCGCGCGGAGACGCTGACCGTGTTCCGCGGTGTGACCCGATGAAGACTCGCCACGTACTTGGGATTTCGGCATTCTACCACGACAGCGCCGCCGCCCTTCTGTGCGACGGCGACATCGTCGCGGCCGCCAGCGAGGAGCGGTTCACCCGCAAGAAGGGCGACGCCGGCTACCCGGCGCACGCCGCCGCCTATTGCCTGCGCGAGGCCGGCATCACGGCGACAGACCTCTCGTGCGTGGGCTTCTACGACAAGCCCCTGCTGAAGTTCGAGCGCATCCTCGAGACGTACCTCGGTACGGCGCCGAGAGGCTTCCGCCAGTTCCTTCTGGCCGGGCCCCTCTGGATCAAGGAGAAGCTCTTTACGGATCGGCAGCTCCGGGATGCGCTCGGATATGAGGGCGACATCCTGTATGCCGAGCACCACGAGTCGCACGCGGCCAGCGCCTTCTTCCCATCTCCGTTCGAGGCGGCGGCGATCCTCACGATGGACGGCGTCGGCGAGTGGGCGACCGCCTCCTTCGGCGTCGGCCGCGGAAACGACATCGAGCTGTGGAAGGAGCTCTTCTGGCCCGACTCGCTCGGGCTGCTGTACTCCGCGTTCACCTACTACACCGGCTTCAAGGTGAACTCCGGCGAGTACAAGGTCATGGGCCTTGCCCCCTATGGCGAGCCTCGGTACGTGCAGCAGATCTACGACCACCTGATTGACCTGAAGGAGGACGGGTCGTTCCGGCTGAACCAGGAGTACTTCGACTACCTTGGCGGTCTGACGATGACGAACGCCAAGTTCGAAGCGCTGTTCGGCGGGCCGGCGCGCGTGCCTGAGACCAATCTCACCCAGCGGGACATGGACCTGGCGCGATCGGTACAGGACGTGTGTGAGGATGTCATGGTGCGGATGGCGAGGACGGTATACAGGGCGACGGGCCTTGAGAACCTGTGTCTCGCCGGCGGCGTGGCGTTGAACTGTGTCGGCAACGGGAAGATCCTCCGCGAAGGGCCGTTCAAGCGACTGTGGATCCAGCCGGCGGCGGGCGACGCCGGGGGAGCCTTGGGCGTTGCACAGTTGATCTGGCACAGGACCTACCAGCAGCCGCGCGCCGTCACATCCGGCAGGGACGCCATGAAGGGCGCCTACCTCGGTCCGGGCTTCGGCGAGGGCCA
>JAPLGR010000459.1 GCA_026390045.1 Chloroflexota bacterium
GAGATCCAGCGCACGTCTTCTGCCATGGTTGTCGGGCTTGACCGTGATCCAAGTGCAAACGCCTTCGCTCGTGCCGGCAGTCGGCAGGAGACGTATGTCACCGGCCTGGGCGAGCGGCTCCCCTTCCCGCCCACCTCCTTCGATCTGACCTGCTGCCACTTCCTGCTCCTGTGGGTGGCCGATCCGCTGGCAATCCTGCTCGAGATGAAGCGCGTCACCAAGCCGGGGGGCGGGGTGTTATGCCTTGCAGAGCCGGACTACGGCGGGCGGATTGACTATCCAGACGGCCTGGCCGAACTAGGCGCACTTCAGGAAGAAGCTCTGCAAGCTCAGGGCGCCAATACGCACGTGGGGCGACGCCTGCGCGCATTGCTGCATCAATCCGGACTGACCAACGTGCAAGCAGGCGTCCTGGGAGGTGAATGGGCCAATGCAGACGCCGCCACTGACTCGCAGCGCGACCTGGAATGGCGCACGCTCGCCGATGACCTGACCGGACGCATCTCCACGGACAAGCTGCGCAGCATCGAAACCGAGTTCACACGGGCGCAGCGCGATGGGAGTCGCGTGCTCTTCGTCCCGACGTTCTATGGCTGGGGCACACGCCCGCCGCGCATCCAATAGCCTCCGCCGCTGCCGCGGCAGACGGGATGACATGACCACTCCTTCAGGAACAACGCCTCCCGCCCCGCGTCTTTCGCGGTGGATGAAGTTCATCTACGGCCTGGGCGAATTCGGGCCCTCGGTTGCCGGCGGCACGATCATCCCCTTCTACTTCTTGTTCTTCCTGACGGATGTTGCCGGCATACGTCCGGGGATTGCAGGGAGCCTGCTGCTCGTCGCCAGGCTATGGGATGCAGTCAACGACCCGCTTGTTGGCGTGCTGTCGGACCGCACGCGAACCCGTCTTGGCCGGCGCAGGCCGTTCATCCTCATCGGCGCCCTGCCGTTGGCGGCGACCTATGTCCTGCTGTGGATCGTCCCGACCGGGCTCACCGGGAACGCGCTCGCCCTGTACTACCTCGGGGCCTACTTCCTGTATGACCTATTCATGACTGTAACGACCGGGCCGTTCTATGCCCTGATGCCGGAGCTTTCTCTCGACAGCGATGAACGCACATCGATTGTGACCTACCGCATGGCTACGTCGATCATCACCGGGCTTGTCGCCGCCGCCGCCCTGCCACTCGTCTTTAGCGCCGCTCCTTCCATGCGCGTGGGATTCGGCTGGGCCGCCGTCGGCGTCGGAATCTGCAGCGCCCTGCCCTTCCTGCTGATTGGGGCATTCGTGCGCGAGCGGCCCGACTTCCAGGCGCCGCCGCGGATCACCATCGCGGAGTCGATCCGCAGCGTCCTGCGCAGCCGGCCGTTCTGGCTGGCCATGATCGTGAACTGGCTCGCCTGGCTGGCGATCGCAATCGTTGAGGCCGTCTTCGCCTACTACGTCGTGTACTGGTCGGGTATTCCGGAGGAGGATTCCGCGATTATCCTGGCCGTGATCCTGGCAAGCGCCATCGTGTTCCTGCCCCTCGTGAACTGGATGTCGGCGCGGTTAGAGAAGAAGTGGGCCTTCGTCATCGCCACGGGAACCTGGGTGGCCACGCACGTCCTGCTGTGGTTTGTGCCGCAGGCCACTCTCCTCCCAGTCTACGTTGTCGGGGTACTGGCGGGGCTCGGCGTTGCCTCCGCTCACATCCTGCCGCCCTCAATGGCCGCAGATGTCATGGAGGCCCTGGAAGTTGAGAACGGCGAGCGGCAGGAGGGCGTGTTCGGCGGTGTGAGTGCGTTCCTGCAGAAGCTAGGGAACTCGGTCGCCTTGCTGGTCATCGGGTGGGTACTCGATCTGACCGGCTATCAAGCCGGTGTGGCCGTTCAAAGCACGGCGACGCTAACTGGGCTCCGAGTACTGGTCAGCTGGGTCCCGGTCGTCCTTCTGGCGTTCGCCATGCTGTGCGCGTCTGCATTCCCGATCACCCGCCTTGTCCACCGCGAGCTTGTGGCACAAGCCGAGCAGGTCCGCGCCCGCCGTGCACTTGCGGAGCAACCTGCGGCCTAAACAGACAGCTGGACCGCGAGCACCCGCGGGATCGAGGGCGGAGGAGACGGGTGACTGAAGATCAACCCACATGGGCCAGGATCATCTTCAGCCTGGTGCCCCTCGTGATGGGCCTGGTCATCCTCGGCGCATGGTTCGCGATTGTGCCCACCGATGGCGGGTCCTTTCATGCTCCAGCGGCTGTGATCCTCTCGCTCGCAGGCGGCCTGATCCTATTCGCCTTCCTCGTCTGGATCCCGAGTGAAGCGCCCAAGATCGTCAGGCTTGGCCTGCCCGCGATCCTGCTGCTCGCCGTGGCCGTTGTCTGCAACTGGACCGCGTTTGCCCCTGGCATCCGCTACTCGAGTGAGGTGACCATCGGCCCTTGGGCCTCAAGCGGCGAGGACCAGGTGGGCGGGCGAATCGCCTTTGGCGTCGTTGCAGCGGCAATCGATGCGATCCTAACGATCGGGATCCTCGCCTCTGTCCGCAACTGGCTTCGACGGAAGTAGACCCACCCTGCCGAGCGTTGCGACCACCAGACGCACGGCAAGCCGTACCCCTGAACCCTCCCGGCCGAGACCTCTTGCCTGTGCGGGCGCTGCATGATTGAGTAGGGAGAGCGGGTCGCCCGCTCCCCCTCTCACACCACCGGACATGCGGGTCCGCATCCGGCGGTTCGGTGA
>JAPLGR010000506.1 GCA_026390045.1 Chloroflexota bacterium
CACCTACGGATCGCGTAACTGACGGCTGTACGGTGTCCACCGGCCACGCGCTCCGGGCCGCCCGCAGCGCGCCACAATAGGGGTAGCGATATGCGCCACATCATATCAGTACCCAACACTACTAACGTAACCACGCATCGCATCTCACACCTCAGGGGATTCCGGACGTCGCGCCCGGAAAGCGTTAGCCGCTGCCGGCCCCGTGGAAATCGAGGCTAGGCTGGCGCAGGAGGATGAATCTGCCAAGGCGTGGAAGCTCGGCCCCGCCACGCGTCGAGCCTCGTCGAGCGTCCCGCAAGCGGCCATGGTGCTGAAGGCCACGATGAAGCCAGCGCGTCTGGCGCGACTGATCGTCATGTCGATCAGACCTCCCTCCTGGGATGTAGTTCCGCTCGTGAGCTTGCTCCCGAGCGCCGTGCTTCGTGCCGAAATCTTGGGAGTCCAACCGTAGTTGGCCTTCGTCATGCGGGCGTCAATCGCACTGGGATGGAGGGATACAGGAGAGTGCCGACGGGGATTCGCCGCGACGCATGCGGCCAGCGCGAGAGTGAAAGGACCCCAGTACGTTGCCGAGGGGCGGCCGTACTCAAGGCAGCCCGCTGCTAGAAGTCATCTCACAAATACCGAAGTAGGATGAGAATGCATCCGAGCTGCACAAAGCCGAGGAAGTTCGCCGCGTGATGCTCGTAGCGCGTCACGAGGCGGCGGTAGTTCTGCAGCCACGCCCAGAGCCGCTCGATCCGCCAGCGCCGACGGTAACGCCGCAGCGGTCGGCCATCCTGCGTGGCGGGGCGGCGACGGTTGCTCCGATGCGGCGCGATCAACGCGATCCCGCGTTCGGAGGCCAGGCGCTGATCCAGGGCGTCGCTGTCGTAGGCCCGGTCGCCAATCAGGCGCTCTGGCGCGGCGGGGGCGAAGCAGGCATCGAGCGTTGCTTCCGCCAGGGTGACCTCGTGCGGGGAAGCGCTGGCGATGAGGACGCTGAGAGGAAGACCAGTGCCGTCTGCCACTGCCACGATCTTGGTCCCCTTGCCCCGCTTAGTTTTCCCGACACAGGTGCCCCCTTTTTCGCCCCCGCGAAGGTGGCATCGATGAACCCTTCCCGCAGATCCAACCCGCCGCGCTCGGCCAAGTCGGCCGCGAGCGCCCGGAGCAGGTGGTCCCACGTGCCGGCGCGGACCCACTGTTGAAAGCGGCGATGACACGTCTGGTAGGGTGGGTAGCGGTCCGGCAAATCGGCCCACGGCGCGCCCGTGCGTAGGATCCACAGCACGCCATTGAGCACACCGCGCGCATCTTGCCACGGCCGGCCACGCCGTCCGCGCCGCTGCTCGCGGCGCGGCAGCAGCGGGGCGAGCACAGCCCACTGCTCGTCGGTCAGGTCCACGGCGTTCGGGCTCCCGGTGGCGGATGCTCAATCTATGGCCTCCTCAGCCCTCAGCGCTAGTATTTATGAGATAGCTTCTAGTATCGTGTCCCTTAAATACCTTGACTAAGTGACATATCCGGCTTATGTTGCCCTTCACCCCCACGGCGAGGGACACCATCATAGGCCAGGGACGTCCGCTGCAACCGCTGGCGCTGGGACCGGAGGTCCACGCGGAACTCACGTCGCTCGCGCACTCCCGCACCTTGCCGCATGATCTCGTCCGTCGGGCCCAGATCGTCCTGCTCTGCGCCGATGGTGTCAGCAACACCGTGGTTGCCGAGCAGCTGGGCGTGACCCGGCCCACCGTCGGCACTTGGCGGGAGCGCTTCCGTCGCCAAGGGCTGATGGGCCTGTATGACGAACGTCGGCCGGGGCGACCCCGCACGATCGAGGACGAGCGCATCACCGGGCTGATTCGCAAGACGCTCAAGACGCGGCCGAAAGACGGGAGCACGCAGTGGAGCTGCCGGACCATGGCCGCCAAATCGCAGTTGTCGAAGTCCACGGTGCAACGGGTCTGGTCGGGCTTCGGGCTGCAACCGCATCGGCAGAAGCACTTCAAGCTGTCGACCGATCCGTTCTTCGTCGAGAAGGTGCGCGACATCGTGGGCTTGTATCTCCAGCCCCCGGACCACGCGCTGGTGCTCTGCATCGACGAGAAGAGCCAAACGCAGGCGCTGGAGCGCACGCAGCCGCTCTTGCCGATGGGTTTGGGCTACGTGCAGGGCGTGACCCACAACTACATCCGGCATGGCACGACGACTCTGTTCGCCGCGCTGGACATCGCCAGCGGCACGGTCCTGACCCAATGCCGACCCCGGCACCGGCACCAGGACTTCCTGCGGTTCCTCACCCACATCGACGCGAGCGTGCCGGAGCATCTGGACATCCACCT
>JAPLGR010000112.1 GCA_026390045.1 Chloroflexota bacterium
GGCTACGACCTGCTTTCGCCCGAGCGTCTGCCCGAATACGGCGGCGGGCGGCTGCCGGATGTGCTCACCTCGCTCCAGTTTGAGCGCCTCCTTGCTTCGTCCGGCCCGACGAACGGCATGCCAAAGCGGATCTCGGATGGACGCGAACCCATGAACGTTGTCTGGCTGCAGTGCGCCGGCTCGCGCGAGCCGGCTTTCAGCCAAAGCGAGACTTCGCATCGGGGTGTGTCGTACTGCTCGAAGATCTGCTGCATGATCACCGCCAAGCAGGTGCTGCTCTTCCGCCATCGCATCCCGAATGGGCAGGCGACGGTCTTCTACATGGACATCCGCGCCGGCGGGAAGGGGTATGAGGAGTTCATCCAGCGGGCCATGGAGGAAGCGCAGGCGCTCTACATTCGGGGCAAGGTTAGCCGCGTGGAACAGGTTGGCGATCGCGTCCGCGTCTACGGAGTCGACACGCTTGCCGGACGCGGGGTGACGGTCGACGCCGACCTTGTGGTCCTCGCGGCGGCCACGTTGCCGAATGCCGGGACGGAGCAGGTGGCGGAGGCGCTCGGGATCCCTCGCACAAGTGAGGGGTTCCTGCGACCCGCGGATCGCCTGCTGTCGCCGGTGGAGACGGGATTGCCTGGCATCTACCTGTGCGGAGCTGCGGCGGGACCGTGCGATGTCCCCGAGACGTCCGTGGCCGGGAGCGCGGCGGCGGCGAAGGCCCTGCGCATGTTCGCAGCCTGGAAGCAAGGGGCGGACGGCCTCGAGGCGGCGGCATGAGCGCGCGCGTCGGGGTCTTTGTCTGCTACTGCGGGCTCAACATCGGGACGACGGTGGATGTCGAAGCGGTGGCCGCTGCGCTGGCTAAGTATCCGGACGTTGAAGTCGCCACAACCTACAAGTACATGTGCTCCGATCCGGGGCAGCAGCTGATCCGGCAGAAGGTTGAGGAACTCAAGCTGGACCGGTTCATCGTGGCCGCGTGCTCGCCCAGCCTACACCTGCGGACCTACCGCAATCTGGCAGGTAGCCTGGGGTTGAATCCGTACAAGACCGAGCAGGCCAACATCCGCGAGCAGTGCTCCTGGGTGCACCCTTCGGACAAGGCGGAGGCGACGGCCAAGGCGATCGACATCGTGAAGGCCACCGTCGAGGCTACTCGTCGCAATGAGCCGCTGACGCCGGGCGAGGCGCCCATCACCCGGCGCACGCTGATCCTCGGCGGCGGTGTGGCTGGCATGCAGGCGGCGCTCGACATCGCTGAGGGTGGGTACCCAGTGATCCTGGTAGAACGCGAGCGTGCCCTCGGCGGAAACGCTAACCGTCTCTCGGGCACCTACATGAACTTCGACGCGCCGCACGGGCTGCTCGACGGAATGATCGGGCAGGTCCAGGGACACGCGAACATCCAGGTGCTGCTCGGCGCCGAGCTGATTGAGATCGGTGGCTATATCGGCAACTTCCAGGCGCGGGTCGAAGTGAAGGGCGACGCGGCTCCGGAGACCTTCACCTTTGACGTCGGTGCGGTGATCGTCGCCACCGGATATGAGACGCTGCCGCTCGAGCGCCTCCCGATGTACAGCGAAGCCGGGCCAGACGTCATCGATGGCCTGACATTCGAGTCGATGCTCAACCCGAAGGGACCCACGGGCGGACGTGTGGTTCGCCCCTCAGACGGTGCCACGCCGCAGCATGTCGTCTGGGTGCAGTGCGCCGGAGCGCGCGAGCCGGCTGAGTCGACGCAGGGCGTTGGCTACTGCGCGAAAGTGTGCTGCATGACGACCGCCAAGCAGAGCGTGCAGTACAAGGCTCAGGTGCCCGGCGGGCAGGCAACGGTCTTCTACATCGACATCCGTTCCGCCGGCCTTGGCTATGACGAAGTCGTGCAGAAGGCCATGTCCGAGCATGGAGTCCTGTACCTGAGGGGCAAGGTCAGCAAGATCTTCGCGCAGGATGGGAAGGTGGTTGTGTGGGGCGCCGACACGTTGGCTGGCGTGGCCGTTGAGGTGCATGCGGACCTTGTTGTCCTGCAGACGCCCCTGATCCCGCGCGCCGATGTCACCGAAGTGGCGCGACGGCTGCGACTGAGCCAGAGTGCTGACGGATTCCTTGCCGAGGCGCACGTCAAGCTGCGCCCGGTCGAGACCTACACGGCGGGCGTGTTCCTGGCAGGGACGGTCCAGGCGCCGCGAGACATTCCCGAGACGCTAACCCAGGCCAGCGCCGCGGCAGCCAAGGTGCTGAGCCTGTTCGCACAGCCGAAGCTGGTGCTCGACCCGGCGATCGCACAGGTGGATGCGCAGCTGTGCGCCGGGTGTGGCGTGTGTACGAAGGTCTGCCCCTATGATGCTCGCAGCATCGATGAATGGGCGCATGTCGCGGTAGTCAATCCGGCGCTCTGCCAATCCTGCGGAGCGTGTGTTGTGGTGTGCCCGAACAAAGCCTCGCGCCTGATCAATGCCCGACCAGACCAGGTGCTGGCCATGCTGGAAGCCGCAATGGACTCGGAGTGGCCGCGATGAACGCTGCGCTCGACTACTCCCCGGCGCTCCGTCGTTCCTTTCTGTCCGAGGTTGATGCCCTCAGCGGGCAGCGGGTTGAGCTGTGCTACCACTGCCACACGTGCAGTGCCGGCTGTCTCGTAAGCGAGGCGATGACTCACGGCCCTGATCG
>JAPLGR010000005.1 GCA_026390045.1 Chloroflexota bacterium
GGCCGCCTTCCGCCGCACCGCCGTCCGCACGTCCGCCTTCAGGAGGTCAACCGCCACCAGGAGCCCGTCCTCCTTCGGGCCAGCCGCCTCCATCGGGCGGCGGTCGCAGGCCGTGAGAACGTAGGCCGACTCAGCTCGAAAGCCCCTGGTCGGCCGGTTTTTTCAGCGTTCTGTGGGCCAGGTTGTAGCAAGCGACGAAGCCGGCGGCAGCTGCAGCCAGGTGCTTGAGCGTGTGGCCGCTCGCGACCTGACCCAGCGCCAGTACCTGGGCGTCGAAGTGCTCCAGCAACTTGCTGAGGACGTACCAGCCAAAGATCCAGAAGAGGTCGCTGCCGCGCGTGTAGCGCGAGGGTTGAAGGATGGCCAGCAGGAGCAATACGACCACGGCGTAGGCCTGCAGGATGGCGTAGGGCAGGACGTTGCCAGCCCCCCGTTGCTCGGTCACGCGCCAGTAGACGACCGAGGCGACGCCCACCAGCAGCATCGGAACCAGCAGCGCAAGCCCGGCGCGAACGCTGATCCGATCGGCGATCTGGCTCGAGACGAGCGCCATGAAAGCGATCGTCATGGGCAAGCGGTCCCAGAACAGCCGGTCGTTGTCGGGCACCAGGTGGTAGTAGGCAGACCCGAGCCCCGTGAGAAGGATGCCGAAGAAGAAAACGAGGTAGGGCCAGCGTTCGCTCTCGAACTGGAACCGCACGCGGCGCCCGATGATCAGGCCAAGACCCAGAAGCCCGGCAATCAGGAACCCGGCGTTCGAGGCCACATCCAGGAAGCGTTCGACCCCGAAGTCGGCACGCTGGTCGGCAAAGTGGTGGTAGGCAGTGGGTTGAGGCACGGCTGGCAGCAAGAAGGCGGCCGCCACGGACACGGCCGTGAACCCGACGATCACTTTGGTTCGGAGGTTCATTCCCACGGCTACCGCCCGGTCCCGAAGGCGTTCAAGACCCGCTCGCCATCGGCTCGATGGATGTCGAGCATGCTGCCGTCCATGGCCCACACCTTGGCGGACTCCAGCGCCGCCAGGAACTCCCGCTCCTGCTGCATCACGTCCTCCGCCGGACATGCCATGCGCGTGGAGGTGACGGGCCCGATGGAGAGGCGGTTGCCCTCGCTGGTGTAGGGCGCACGGAAGGTGTTGCACCCGCTGCTTCCCCGGACCATCCCCCCGGAAAAGGTCATCGTGAGCGTGGTTCCGAGCAACGGGCTCACGACCGCCTGCCGGCCGTTGTTGAAGCCGGTGACGCCCCAGTCGACGCCCTCGAGCGTGGGTGCGGGTTGGACCTGGAAGCCCAGTGCCTCGCCCGTGGCCGGCGTCAACGTCAGACGGTCGCCGCTGATTGCCTGGCGAAGCTTGCCGGTCAACCCACCCAGGAAGGCTTTCTCGAGCGCCATGCGGGGATCGGTGCACGCCATCATGGTTCCCGCCAGCCGGCCGACGATCACGCTGTCGCCGTCCATCGTGTAGGCGCCTGTGAAGCGGTTGCAGCCCGAGAAGCCGCTGACGCGGCCGGCCTCGAAGCGCGCGGTCACCGGGTCTGTTGCCAAGCCGGCCACGTCCCTGGAGCCAAGCGCCGTGAGCCGCCACGTAGGTCCTTCGAAGGACGAAGCCAGAACCGGAACACGACAGCATCCCGCCAGCAGACGACCGTCGGGCAGCGAAATCCTCGCCACCATCGGATGCTTCGTGTCGGACATGCCGTCTCTGCAGGTCGACTCGCGAACGAAGGCCTCGAGGTCGCCTCCCTTCGCGGCAGTGATCGTGCTGCGCCACGCCCATTCCCCCAGGAAGTCCAGGCGCGTCTCGCGTCCCTGGT
>JAPLGR010000587.1 GCA_026390045.1 Chloroflexota bacterium
CGCCCCGGTCGCTTTGTCTCCCTCCCACGTTCAGGAGAAGGATTGTTGAGGGCATTGCCCCGCAGGACCTACTTGCGGCGCAGCAGGCTCTGCAGCAGCAGGATCACGCCGATCGTGATGAGGACGATCGGCCCCAGCAGCGTCCAGTTGATCGCGCCGCCGAGCCCGCCTGCGATCAGCAGCCCGCCAAAGATCACCGTGCCGGTGACCGACCGGCGGTATGCCGGGACGGTCACTCGGATCAGCGCTTCAATCAGAAACAGGATGCCTGCGCCGACCAGGATGAACGACCATGCGCCCAGGTTGGCCTCGTTGAAGCTGGGCAGCCCGGCCAGGCCTCGCCGGATCCCCGCCAGACAGCCCAGGTTGTCTGCCAGCAGCACCAGCCCGGCCCAGATCAGGATCCCGGCCCAAATGACCGATCCCAGCGGGTCGCGGCGCCACTTCTCCTCGCCTTTCTCCTCGGACTTCTCCTCCTCTTTCTCGTCATGCTTCTGGTCGTACTTTGGCGCCGGCGGAACGGCTTGCGATGGGGTTGGCGCGTCAGTCATGGTCCCTCCCAGATACTGGAAAGAAGGGCAAACCCGTCGGATCGGTGCCCTGCACTTCCTCAGACCATCATAGAGCATCCCGTGGCCGCATACAACATCGTGGTGCCAACCATCGTGTCCCCTCCGGCTCGGACTCGGCTGCACCCTGCGGGACTACAATCGCGACATGCCCTCAACGCCGGTCACACAGGCTCTGGAGGCGATCAGCGTTCCCCATCGCCTGCATGTACACGCCTCAGATGTGCGCTCGCTCGCGCAGGCTGCCCGCGAGCGCGGGTTGGTCCCGGGGCAGGTCGTCCGATCGCTCCTCTTCCGTCTGGAAAGCGGAGAATTCATCCTCGTTCTGGCAGCCGGCCCGGCCAGGGTCTCCTGGCGGAGACTCCGCCGCCACCTCGGCGTCTCCCGCATCACCACCGCCACCCCGAGCGAAGTCCAGGAGGTCACCGGCTACGAACCGGGCGCGGTCTCACCCTACGGGCTGCGCCGCCAGATCCGGATCCTGGCCGACCGCACCCTTGAGGAGCACGATACGTTGTCCATCGGCGCCGGCATCCACAACGCCGGCGTGGTGCTCGCGCGCCGGGACCTCGAGCGCACGTTACCCCTCGAGTATGGCGATTTCATAGGCGAGTAGTCGGACGCGGTGCGACGTGCCCGCGTACAATCGCGCAACCATACGGGGCGGTGGAGGCCGGATCAGGAGCCTGGCCGTGCAGCAGGGCTTGAACCGCGTCTGCCAGGTAGTTGCGCGTGGGGACGCGCTGCCGGAAACTCACGTCATCCGGGGCGCCGGCATATCGCAACAGCCCCCGCTCATCGATGACGAACAGATGTGGTGTTACCTGCGCGGTGTAGCGATCGGCAGCCGCCTGCCCCGGATCTCGCAGCACGGGGCCGACATGGCGCTGCAACGACGTCCGTCTCAGCCTCTCTTCGTCCTCGTTGTCATTGGAGGCAACCCACCACGCGCCGACCGAATCCCCCCACTCGACCGAGAGCGCCGTCAGGATCTCATCCGCTCGTTCTGAGTGCGGACAGTCCGCCGACCAGAAGCTGAGTACCAGGATGCGCCCGCGCTGTTCCCCCAGGCGAAAGGGTCTGCCATCCAAGTCCTGCAGGACGAAATCGGGCGCAGGCTGCCCAATGACGGCGGCTATGGGATCCATGCCGGCAGATATCCTCCTTTGGCAACGAGATTCCCGGTGCGGGACTCGAGGTCGAACCACCAGACCTCCGCCGGCTCAAGCGGCGCCTCGACATTGAAGCGCAGGTAGGCAAGCAGCGTGCCCTGCGGCCCGGCGGTCGGTGGGCCGTGGTTGATGAACGCCTCGTCCGTCAGTTGGTCGGCCTGCAATCCGTCCGGCCGCATTCGCCCCAGTTGTTTGCCCGGAGTCCCGTCACCTGGTGTCAGCAGTCGCCGGCTGAACACGACCCAATCCCCGTCCGGCGTGAACGTCAGCGACGCGTCCTCCGCCTGCCACCCACCAACCCCGGTCAGATCGGTGAGAGTTCCGCTCGGGACGTCCCAGCAGAACAGGTGTGTCTCCATAACTCCAGGGGATTCCTCGCCGCTCGCCTCGTCCGATGGCTCCTCGATCGGAAGCAGAAGGTCCGGATAGATCAGCAGATCACCGGCGGGAGACCAGGTCCCGCGCTCTCCCAGGCTGGAGGGGAGCACCGCGATCGGTGTGAAGGGCTCTCCCCGGGCTGCATCCACAACGAGGATTGCGCCGCGCGTGGAATCGACGAACGACAGCCAGCCCTGGGGCGACCAGAATGGCGATGAGGCAACGTCGCCTTCGGGGCTGACCGCGACGGGTTCCGTGGTTCCTTCCTCCTGCAGCCAGACGCGGCTCTGTACTTGCTGGGTCGCTCCGGCCTGTGCGGTCGCCCGCACAAAGGCCAGGCGGTTGCCGTCCGGCGAGAGCTCCGGTGACGTGCAGCTTCCTCCTGCAGGGCAGGTGAACAGCAATCGGTCCTGGCCGCGGATCAGGTCGAGCCCGCGCAACTCAGTGGAATCGTCGCCAAGCACGGCGACGTAGACCACACGCGTCCCGCGCGCTCCGATCGAGAAGTCGATGACGCCACCCGGTGTGGCGGTCAGCGGCACCGCATCCGCCTCTCCCAGCACACGCGCGTAGACCTGCGCCGGCCCATCCGCCGGCCACAGGTAGACCAGGCGCGGCTCGGCAACCGTAAAGCTCCAGCGCGCGCTCATCACCATGCCCGCGCCGCGCCGCGATCGAGCCCCCGAGTCGAGCCGGACCTCCACCGTACCACCCGACGGCCATGACTCCTTCTGCCGATAGACGAGGGTGGAGCCCTGCCATCTTAGCTGACCGTCCTGCGACGGAAAAACATGTAACCGCTCCATGACGGATGCTTCGTCCATCGCCTGATCGAAGGTGATGCGGATCTCGGCGGTTGCCGGCACGGAGGCTCTCGGCGCAGGCCAGCGCTCGAGGATTCGGGGAGCAAGGATCAGCCGGGCCGCCGCGAGCCCGACGGCCACGCCGACCGGCAGCCAGGCCCAGCCAGGGATTCGTCGCCGCACGGACGTCCTGCCTCAGCCGCGCAGCCGGCGTTTGAGGTCCTCGATCGCCGCCACAGGCGTGGGATCGACAGCGTAGGACATGGCGAGGTAGTAGGCGACGTAGTCGCCGTAGTGCAGGCAGGTCCACTGCTGCGCCAGGCGCGTTGCGCCGGCCGCCTCGATCACGTCCGTGTTGAACCCTTCCACCATCAGGACCTGTCGCGTGGCCTCGACCCGGGCTGCCAGCCGCGGCGAGTCAAGCGACGCTCGCAGGAAGACCGCCATCGTGCGCGTGATCAGCTCGTCCGGTTGCCCCACGCCGGCGACCATGTTGTGGTCCGCTTCCGGAAGCTCCTCGAATTGAGCTATCGCTTTGGCCACCTCGGCGATCTGCGTGCGCCAGCGGCGCGCCACCGGCGCGAGCAGCCCGCCACCGATGATCAGCGGATGCCGATCCATCAGCTGGCCGGCCATTCGTTTGGCGGGGTTACGCGCAACTAGCACATCGGCGCGCAGGCCCTCCTGCTGGGCCCGCATGGCCTCGGCCGCGACGCTGATCTCCCCTCCCGCGGCCCCCACCAACCCAACGCGATGCAGGGCGCACAGGATCAGCGCGAACGAGAACCCGACCGCGGCCCTCGGCTGCCCGCTGTGCTCAAAGCGCCAGGCCGGGATGCCATCGCCATCACAGCGCCGCGCAAGTTCCCCGCCGGTAGTGATGGCGAGCATCCGGGCGCGGCTTTGCCGCGCGGCGCCGAAGGCCGAGAGGGTCTCCTCCGTGTTGCCCGAGTGCGACGACAGAATCACAAGAGCATCCGGGCCGGCGCTGGCGGGAAGTTCGTACCCGCGCCACACAACCAGCGGGACAGGGCAGGCCGGTGCCAGGTAGGCCGCGGCAAGATCGGCGCCGATCGCCGAGCCTCCCATGCCCGCCAGGAGCACCACCCGCGGCCTGGGTCCATCAGGCAACGGCAGGCCCATCCCCAGCTTCCAGGCGCCCTCCAGCTGCGATGGCAGTCCATCGATGTGCGTGAGCATGCCTTGAGGATCGAGCTCGGCGAAGTGATCGACGTCGCTCATTTGCTCTCCATGGCCAGGCGGTAGACCTGGCGGCGCGGCCAGCCGCTGGCCTCCGCGACACGGCGCGCCGCCTCCGACGGTGGCGTTCCCAGGCGTTGCTGCTCCGTCAGCGCAAGGCGCACCCGCGCCTCGTCCCACTGGCGTGCCTCGGTCGCACCCCCGATGACCAGCGTGATCTCGCCCAACGCCGGTTGGGTTTCGAAACGCGTCCGGGCCTCGGCCACCGTGCCACGGAAGATCTCCTCATGCAGCTTGGTCAGTTCTCGCGCCACGGCCAGCTTGCGCTCGGCCCCCAGCACCGCCTGCATGTCCGCCAGCGCCTGCACCAACCGGTGCGGGACCTCAAAGGCAAGCGCCGTCCGGCGCTCCGTGGCCAGTGTCTGCAGGGCAGAGCGCCGCTCAGAGGCGCGCCGCGGCAGATATCCAAGGAAGACAAAGGCGTCCGTGGGGAGGCCTGAAGATACCAGCGCGGCGATCGGGGCTGAGGCACCGGGGATTGCCTGCACCCGGTGCCCCGCCTCAAGGGCGGCGTGCACCAGCTCATAGCCGGGGTCGGACAGGCCTGGCGTGCCAGCGTCGGAGACCAGGGCCACGTCGCCCTGTCCCAGCCGCGCGAGCACATCCTTCAGCCGCGCCAACTTGTTGTGTTCGTGGTAGCTGATCAGGGGGACCCGGATCTGGTAGCGCTCGAGCAGCTTGCGCGTCTGCCGCGTGTCTTCAGCGGCGATGCAGCCCGCCTCACCCAGCGTGCGCAGCGCCCGCAGCGTGATGTCTTCCAGGTTGCCAATCGGGGTCGCGACCAGGAAGAGCGTGCCCACGCGGCTATTGTAGCAGACGGGGCCCGGCGCTCGCGCCGGGCTCGGCCCTAGAATGACCCACGAGTGCGGTCGTTACTCCGCGCCAGCGGATGTCTCCTCGCTCGGGGCTTTCGCCTCAGTCTCAGCGCCGGCGGATGTCTCCTCGCTCGGGGCTTTCGCCTCACTCTCAGCGGCAACGATGGTTACATGGACCGCCTGAGGTCCCTTCGGAGTGTCCTCCACCTCAAAGGTGACCCGCTGCCCCTGTTCCAGGTTGCGGTATCCCTCGGCATCGATCCCGGAGAAGTGGACGAAGATCTCCTTCTCCTGGTCATCCGGGGCAATGAATCCGTAGCCCTTCACCCTGCTGAACCACTTGACCGATCCAGTCCTGCGAGTGCCGGCTTCCATTCAGTCCTCCGATGGCTCTGGAGTCTCCCCATCACATTGCGGACAGGTCTCCGCGACCCCCGCCGCGGAGCTGACCTCTAGATATGGGGGAGGCCCAAATCGTTCGTGATGCGTTGGAAATCAGAGTAGCACAACTGGCATGGCCAGTCAATCGACGTTAGTTGGCCCACAATGATTACTTCGCAACGCTCGATCACTCTCTGATTCGTGGGTCCGCTCCCACATCCACGCCCAAGAGCTTTCCCGGTTCTCCGTCTCATCCCGGGCACGTCAGCCGGCAGCCTGGCTGTCAAAGAAGGACCGCCACATGTTCCCTGCCAGCATCCGGACGTCGGGATGCCCCTCGGCAAACGCGCGCAGGCGCGCAAGGTGCGTGCCGAGAACGATGCGGTTGAGCCAGGCAGGTGTTACGCCGTAATCGTGGCTTACCGGCGCCGCGTCCGCGCACTGAAAGACCCAGCGGTCACCATCCTGCATGACGACCCCGCAGTGCCCGCGCGTGTGCCCGAACAGCGGGATCAGATACATCACCGGGCTGAACGGCAGGCGGATCGCCTCAAAGCCACGCCATTCCGCATCCGTCTTGTCGTACAGCACCCAGCGCGGTCCATGAGCGGCATCGGCACGGTCGTAGGCCAGTTCGATCCATGACCGCGGATGCAGGAACGCCTGATGCTCACGCCGGTGGACATAGATCAGAGCCTGCGGGAAGTCCGGCAGCCCCCCGGCGTGATCAAAATGCAGATGCGTCAGGACAATATGCTGGACGGCCTCGGCCGAGATTCCCCGCTTCGCCAGCTGGCGCAAAGCCGTTGTGTCTGGATCGCGCTGCAGGCCGAAGTTCCGCGCGAACAGCCGCACGATCCAGTTGGGATTCTCGTGATCATGCGGGCCCACGCCGGTGTCGACCAAGACAAGCCCCTGGTCCGTCTCGACCGCGATGCAAGTCCCGCCCACCTCCCAACG
>JAPLGR010000091.1 GCA_026390045.1 Chloroflexota bacterium
ATCGATATCAAGAGCCTGGTGGAGGCGGCGTCCGAGTCGCTGAACCGCCTGCGCACCGATCCTCTGTACACCGACCTGATCGAAAAGTTTGACGAAAGCCTGCCTCACATCGAGGGCATCCTGGCGAAGAAGGAAGAGGGTCGGCCGGTGACGCCCGAGGAGTACTCGGCGCTTACCTCGTTCGTCGAACGCGTCCAGCGCGAGGTCGAAGCGCGGCGCGGGGCGCGGAGACTGGCCTACCTGGAGAAGCTCGCCCAGGTGCGCAGCCAGATCCCGCCCACGGCCTACGAGACGTCGCTCGAGCTGGCCGATCTTCCAGAACGCGTCTTCACTTCGCTCACCGGAGCCGGCTACGACTCGTGCGGCAAGGTGCTCCAGCAGCTCGGCATGAACGAGGACAAGATCCTGTCGCTGGAGGGCTTTGGTCCGAAGGTGGTCGAGGAGCTGCGCGACGTCCTGCAATCTCACCCGTACCCTCAGCCGGAGCCGGAACCTGTTCCAGTTGAGGAGGCCGCGCCTGAGGTGCCAGCGGTCGTGGAAGCCGCTGCCGAGGGTGCGGCGGCGGCGCCGATTGAAGTGACGGCGGAGCTTGAGGGCGAGCCTGTTGTGGCTCCCGAGGCTGGAGCGGCTGTTGAGGGGGCGCCGGCTGATAGTCTGGAGAAGGCGTTCCAGGCCATTGCCCAGCAGATCAGCGCCGTGGCGGCCGAGGGTGCGCTGGAAGAAGAGGAAGAGACGGAAGAGACGGCAACTGGAAAGAAGAAGAAGGGCAAGAAGAAGAAGGCTGCCCGCACCGTCGTGTTCGATGAGGCCACCGGCGGAATGGTGGTCCAGAAGCGGAGGAAGCCCGGTCGTGCCGGTGGCTGGGATGAAGGCGAAGTCTAGCCTGCGTCGCGGCACGGAACGACCTGAGATAGCCTGATGGCTGCCAAGCGTGCCAAGCCCGTCCGGCACACGCCAGTCCGCACCTGTGTGGGCTGTCGGGAAGTGCTCCCCAAGCGCGCCCTCATCCGGGTTGTCCGATCGCCGGAGGGGGTGCGGGTGGACGCGACAGGCAAGGCCCCCGGACGGGGGGCCTATCTGCACGACCGTCGGTCGTGCTGGGAAGCCGGTGTGCGCGGCGCGCTCGCCCGGGCGCTGCGTACAGAACTCACTGAAGCCGACCGCCAGCATCTGGCGGCGGCCATGGAGGCCTTGCCAGACGATGGGCAGGCCGCCTAGATCGGGCGACGACATCCTGGGTATGTTGGCGATCGTACCCCCGCGCTGAGCCAAGCGCCGGCCGTCGCTCGCCGCTCGACCCGGATGGTCTGGGAGGTCGGTATGAGCGAGAACGAGCGCAAGGTCCTCGAAATCCCCACCAACCTGACGGTGCGCGACCTGGCGGATCGCTTGAAGGCGAGCCCGATTGACGTCATTAAGAAGCTGATGCTCAACGGCGTCATGGCGAACATCAACCAGCAGATCGACTACGACACTGCCGCCATTGTGATGGAGGAGTTTGGATTCGAGGCGCGGCCGGTGGAAGCGCCCAAGCCGGATGCCGTCGCCGAACTGGCTGCCACTGCCGGCTGGCGTCGCTTGATCGGGGATGAGGATCCCGCGTCGCTGGTGACGCGTCCCCCCGTCGTTGCCATCCTGGGCCACGTCGATCACGGCAAGACGTCGCTGCTGGACGCCATTCGCAAGACGAATGTTGCTGAAGGCGAGGCGGGTGGCATCACTCAGCACATCGGCGCCTACCAGGTCCGCCACAAGGAACGTCTGATCACGTTTCTGGATACGCCTGGACACGCGGCGTTCACGGCGATGCGCGCGCGCGGCGCCCAGGGGGCGGACATCGCGATTCTGGTCGTGGCCGCCGACGACGGAGTCATGCCCCAAACGCGTGAGGCGCTGGCGCACATCAAGGCCGCCCGCGTTCCCGTGCTCGTCGCGCTGAACAAGATCGATCGACCGAATGCGAATCCCGAAAGGGTCAAGCAGGAACTGTCGGAAGCGGGGCTGACGACCGACGAGTGGGGCGGCGAAACCATGGTCGTCCCTGTCTCGGCCAAGCAGGGCACAGGGTTGCCCGACTTGCTGGAAGCGATCGTACTGACGGCCGACTCGACAGAGATCAAGGCCAATCCGAAAGGCAAGGTGCTGGGGACGGTGATCGAGGCGGAGCTCGACCGGACGCGTGGGCCGATCGCCACGTTGCTGGTGCAGAACGGCACCCTTCGTGTTGGTGACGTCGTCATTGCCGGCAAGGCGCTTGGCAAGGTCCGCGCCATGTTCGACTTCCAGGGCAAGCCGATCCAGCAGGCGCCTCCTTCCACGCCCGTGGCGGTGACCGGCCTCTCGGACGTCCCGACAGCAGGTGAGCTGTTCACGCTGGCTGCGTCGGAAAAGGAAGCGCGGGCGCTGGTGGCCGAGAGGAAAGTCGACTCTCGGGCGCCTGAGAAGCAGTCCGCGGCCCTGACGCTGGACCAGGTCTTTGCGGCAATCCAGGCCGGCAAGGCTCAGGAGCTACGGCTGATCATCAAGGCTGACGTGCAGGGCTCTCTCGAGCCGATCATGTCTTCGCTCTCAAGCATGACTGCCGGTGACATCAAGGTCAACATCCTGCATGCCGCCACGGGCAACATCGGCAATGATGATGTCATGCTTGCTGCGGCTTCCGAGGCGATCATCATCGGCTTCAGCGTCATGGCCGATCCGGCGGCGCGCCGCCTGGCGGAGGCCGAGGGTGTGGACATCCGCCTGTATGACATCATCTACCGCCTCACGGAGGACATTGATAAGGCACTCAAGGGCATGCTGGCGCCGGAAGTGCACAAAGTGATCGTCGGGCGGGCGGAAGTGAGGGCGGTCTTCCGCATCCCCAAGCTCGGCAATATCGCTGGCTGCCTGGTGGTGGACGGCGACATGAAGCGCAGCGGCCGCTGCCGCGTTCTGCGCGGCGGCGCGGAGATCTACGACGGCTCGATCACCTCGCTCAAGCACGAGAAGGAAGACGAGCGTGAGGTCCACGCCGGGTTCGAATGCGGGATCGGCATTAAGGGTTTCACCGAGTTCCAGCCGGGCGACGTGCTGGAATGCTATGCTGAGGAAGAGGTCAGCGCCGGCTGAGAGGGACCCATGCCGAGCGATACACGCGTGAGGCGGATTGCGGATCGGATCCGCAACGATCTAGCGGAGGTGCTGTTGCGAAGCGCCTCCGACCCGCGCCTGGAAGGCGTGACGGTCACCGAGGTCGAGGTCGACCGGGAGCTGGCCTACGCCACCATCTACGTGACCGCGGTGGAGGGGGAAGGGCGGCGTGAGGATGTACTGCAGGGACTGAAGCACGCCAGCGGCTTTCTGCGCACCTCGCTGGCGAAGCGCATCCCCCTGCGGGCCTTCCCGCAATTGCGGTTTCGCTGGGACGAGTCGCTTGAGCAGGGATCTCGAATCGATGCCCTGTTGAAGGCGGTTCGGGATGAGGGACAGAAGACCGATGGCGGCCCCGGCCAAGGCTGAGGTTGGCAAGGCGCGCCGGAGACTCGCGGCCGCGCACCATGCAGCCGTTGTGTCGCACGAACGGCCCGATGGCGACGCGGTCGGCTCGGCGCTGGCAACTGCGCTCAGCCTGCGACTGACCGGCAAACAGGCGGAAGCTGTCTTCCCTGATGGATTGCCGGCCCGCTACCGCTTCCTGCCTGGGGCGGCGACCGTCCGTCGCGATCTTCCTGCCGGCATCGACCTGATCATCACCGTGGACTGCTCGACGCTGGACCGGCTCGGCCCTGCCGGTGTTGCCGTGCCAGTGGTCAACATCGATCACCATCCGACCAATACCCTCTTCGGCCAGATCAACTTGGTGGATGCCCAGGCGTCGGCAACCGCGGAATTGCTGTACAACCTCGCCCCTGGCCTGGGGCTGCCCATCGATGTGGACGTGGCGACCAACCTGCTTGCCGGGATTGTGACCGACACCATCGGATTCCGCACCGCCAGCACGACGCCGCGTGTGCTGCAGGCGGCGGCCGACCTGATGACGCGCGGCGCGGCGTTGTCCGATGTCTATGAGCGGACTCTCAACCAGCACAGCCTGTCTGCTCTTCGCTACTGGTCGCACGGGCTTGGCCGGTTGGAGTGTGAAGGCGGCTTGGTGTGGTGCTCGCTCACCCTCGAGGATCGGCGCGCCGCGCAGTACGGCGGAAATGACGACGCCGACCTGATCAACCTGCTAGGGACGGTGGATGGGGCCCGGGTGGCTCTCATTCTTGTGGAACAGGCGGACGGAAGGACCAAGGTCAGCTGGCGCTGCCGCGAGGGCTTCAATGTCGCGCGCCTGGCCGAGCAGTTCGGAGGCGGCGGACATGACCTCGCCGCGGGTGCGATGATCAGTGGAGAGCGCGCCCAGGTGGAACTGACCGTGCTGTCCGCCACTCGCGCTACGCTGGAGGCCGTCGGACCAGCATGAGGGACTTTGGCCTGATCCTGGTCGACAAGCCCGTGGGGCCGACCTCGCATCGTGTGGTCCACCGTGTCCGGCAGGGAGCGGGGATCCGCAAGGTAGGGCATGCCGGCACGCTGGACCCGCGCGCCTCCGGGCTGCTCGTCCTGTGCCTGGGTGCTGCGACCCGCCTGAGCGAATACATCTCGGCTTCGTCCAAGTGCTACGAGGCGGTCGTCCGCTTCGGCGCCACCACGCGCACCTATGACGGCGATGGGGAGGTGGTCAGGCGTTCAGTGGAGCTGCCCTCCCGCGAAGAAGTCGAGGCCGCGCTTCAAGCGTACACCGGGGAGATCCAGCAGGTCCCGCCGCCCTTCAGCGCCGTGAAGGTCGCTGGCCGACGCGCCTACGACCTGGCGCGCTCCGGGAAAGAGGTCGAACTTGGCCCGCGCAGCGTAACGATCTACGCGCTGCGCGTTTGCGACTTTCAACCCCCCGATCTGGCGCTGGAAATCGAGTGCTCAGCCGGCACCTACATCCGCTCGCTGGCGCATGACCTCGGCGAGCGCCTCGGCTGCGGCGGCTATCTGGACGCGCTGCGCCGGACGAAGGCCGGGCCGTTCAGCCTGAGCCAGGCGGTAACGCTTGACCGTCTTGAGAACGCATTCCTCGACGGCACATGGGTGTCCTTCGTGCATCCACCGATTGAGGCGCTGCCCGAATTCGCGCGGCTCCAGTTGGATGCGGAGCAGGCGGATCGGATCCGTCTGGGGAACAGCGTTGCGGCGGCGCCTGGCTCCCAAGGCCTGGCCTGCGCGCTCGATCCGCAGGGCGAGCTGATCGCCATTCTCGAGGCGACGAATGAGGGGCAGGAGTGGCACCCGCGCAAGGTCTTCCTGGAGTAGTCGCCGGATGTCGCGTTACGACTCACTCGAGGGACTCCACCTGTCGGCCAGCGTGCTGGCCGTGGGTTCGTTCGATGGTGTGCATCGCGGCCATCAGGCGCTGATCAGTGCGCTGGTTGAGGACGCGCGCCGTCTTGACCACCCGGCGGTCGTGCTGACGTTCTTCCCTCATCCGCCGGTGGTCTTGCGCGGCCGACGACCTTCGTTCTACCTGATGAGTCCCGACGAGAAGGCCGAAGCGCTCGCCGCGATGGGTGTGAACATCGTTGTGACGTTGCCGTTCGACCAGGCGACGGAGCACACGACCGCATCTGACTTCCTCGCGTTGCTGCAGAGTCATCTGAGTTTCAGGGAACTGTGGGTGGGGGAGGATTTCGCCCTCGGGTACCGGCGTGAGGGCAACCAGCAGTTCCTGGAGCATGCCAGCAGCACCCACGGGTACAGCCTGCACGTCGTCCCCCCATTCCTGATGGGCGGCGAGGCCGTCAGTTCGACGCGCATCCGCGAAGCGTTGCGCTCAGGCGACGTCGCCCGAGCGGGTGCCTATCTTGGCAAGCCGTTCGCCCTGCCGGGCAAGGTGACGCGCGGCGTTGGACGCGGCCGCCGGCTGGGCTTCCCGACCGCCAATCTCGAGTTCTGGGATGAGCGCGCCTATCCCGGCGTCGGCGTGTACGCTTGCTGGGTGAGTGTCGAGGGCCGGCGCTACGCGGCCGTCACCAACATCGGGCTGCGCCCGACATTCGAGCCCGATAACCAGCGCCCCACGATTGAGGCGCACCTGCTGGATGCCAGCCTGGACTTGTATGATCGGGAGATCACGCTGGTCTTTGTGGAACGCCTGCGTGATGAACGGCGGTTCGGAGACGCGGAAGCCCTGCGTGGTCAGATCCGGCGCGACATCGCCCGTGCCCGCGAGCTTCTGGGCCTTGGGGGTGAAGGACGTGCCTGACCGTCTCCCTCGACAGGTCTACCTGCTAACCGCGCGCCAGCTCTCCCCGGAGACCATCGCCGTCACCTTCGCCAAGACGTCGCGTTCGCCGCAGTCGTTCCGTCAGATCGCCGCCGAGCTGTCAGACGAGACGTCCGCCGAATTCCACGAGAAGTGGGTGGTCGGCTACGGGCACGCGTCCGTGGCGGAGCATGCCATCCTCCACCTGGCCTTTGAGAACGTATCTCGCCTCGCGGTGGAGACGATTGAGTCAAACCGCCTGGCTTCGTATACGGAGAAATCCACCCGCTACCAGACCTGGGACGCCGGGAGCTTCCACATCCCGTCCGAACTGGCAGGCACGCCGCATGAGACGGCCTACTGCCGGACGTGCGAGATGCTGTTCTCGACCTACCGCGATTCGCTGGAGCGCGTGGCATCCGTAGTGCGCCGTTCCGCCCCGCGCGGCGAGAGCGAGAGTGAGGAACGTTACGACAGCCGCATCCGCTCGCGCTACGTCGATGCATGCCGCTATCTCCTGCCGGCCGCTTCCCTGGCGAATGTTGGCATGACGGCCAACGCCCGGGTGCTTGAGCACGCGCTGCAGAAGATGCTGGCCAGCCGTCTGGCAGAAGTGCGTTCCATCGGTGCCGAGGTGAAGGCCGTCGCGATGCGCGAGGTGCCCACTCTCCTCAAGCACGCCGGCCCGTCCGAGTACATGAGTGAGACGGACGCGAAACTGATGCGGGCCGCACGCGCAGTGCCCACTGCTGAGACGGGCGACTGGCTGAGGCTAACGGCAACGGATCCGCAGGGCGAGGTCCGGGTCCTGGCGGCGGCGCTGTACCCGCACAGTGGGGCCGGGATCCGGGCTGCCGAAGAGTACGTTGAGCGCCTGGACAGGGATGAGCGTCGGAAGCTGGGCGAGATGCTTCTCGGGACGCTTGGCCGCTTCGACGCGCCGCTGCGTGCCCTGGAGCATCAGACGTTCTCCGCCGAGGTCGTGCTGGATCAGGGCGCGTACTTTGAGCTGAAGCGCCATCGGTTGATGACGCAGACGGCCCAGCATCTCACCGCGGATCTCGGGTATCCCGTGCCGCGCCTGTTGGTGGAAGCGGGTCTTGAGTCTGCATACCATGCGGCCATGCAGGCGGCCGCTGAGACCTATCAGGTGTTGGCGGCATGGAACCCGGATGTGGCGGCCTATGTTGTGCCGAATGGATTCAACCGCCGGGTCCTGATGACCTTCAATCTGCGCGAGGCCTACCACCTGATCGAGCTGCGCTCTGCATCCAATGCGCACTTTGCCATGCGGCGCGTGGCGCTGCGGTTGGCCGATGAACTCCAGCGCGCCACACCTCTGCTTGCCTCATGGTTTCGCCTCCCGGACGGCGCCGACTGGCGGCAGATCGAAGCCGAGCATTTCGCCCGCATCTAGCCGGCGCCCATTCCCCATCGGGAAGAGGAATCCGCCACTGCGTTGCGTTCTGGTATCCGCGGGGCTACTGCAGCCGTTCGGCAACGTAGATGTCGGCCTCGATCATCTCTCCGTCGCGGTAGAAGTGATGCACGAAGTACAGGTTGCCCTGCGCGTCGAGCGTAGGTTCACCGGCGAAGTGATCTACGATCAACTCCGGCTCACTCCAGCCATCCCCTGAGCGAAGCGACCGGAAGATGGCCGGTGCCCCGAGGTACTGGCGAGTGAACCAGAGCTGCCCGCCGTCGGGTGTGACGTAGGGCCAGCCCTCATCCGCGTCTGTGTTGATCTCGGGAACATTGGCGGACGGCGACCAGGTGCCATCGGCGTTCCGGTCTACCCGCCATATGTCGCGGCCACCCGCGCCGGCGTTCCGGTCGGAGTGGAAGTACAGCGTTTGGCCGTCCGATGTGAAGTGCAGCTCCCCGACCTGGCCATCCTGTGGAAGCTGCGAGTCAGCCCGCTGCCAGTCGCTCCACGCTCCGTCGATCAGGCCGGCGGCGAACCAGTGGATTCCGCTCCATCCCTCGCGTGCAGAGCAGAACCAAAGACGGTCGACCAGGACGTCGGCGCAGCCATCCAGCGCAACCCTGCCGGGGTCTTGCAGCATCACGCGCTGCGGGTTGTCCCAGCCCGACCCGGCGGGAGTGGCAACGTAGATCCCGCTGACGCCATCGAGCAGCTGCTCTTCCGCCGGCGTGGAGGCCGAAGGCGCGAAGTAGAAGTAGAAGCGGCCATCGGGGGCGACGAACGGCGAATCCTCAAGGCCGGCGGTGTTGATCGGCCCGGGCATGGGGACAGGTTCGGAGTATTCGAATGAGTGCAGCACAGGGGGATAGACGTCGTCCTCAGGCGTCTGCTTGACCGCGTTAGCGGGGATGGCGCTAAGCCTGTCTCCTCCGGGCGTAGGGATCGCGGTAGATGCGCCGGGCGAACCGCATGCCCACGATCCAACCATCAGCAGTACGAGAAGGCTGAGCGAGGTCCGCCTTGAGAGCATGCCCTCTCAACTCTGGAGTGCGGTGAGGACGCCGCTGGTCAACGCGAGTTGGGCGATGTGGTAGAGGACGTGGGTCGTCACGCGGCGGCCAGGGAGGGGGGCAACGAAGCGATCCCAGACCAGCGACACATCGGAGGCGAAGAAGGCCAGCCCACCGAACGCGATCCACGCCGCGCCGCCTGCCAGCCAGGACGGATGCAGGAGTGTGCCCACCGAGGCCCACAGCATCCCTCCGAGCACGACTGCGTAGATGGCCACAGGGATCACCAGCTTGGGCCGGCCCGATCGGCGCAGGCCCGCGCGCACCGGCGGCAGGAGCAGCGCCAGCAGGATGGCGATGCCGGCGGCCACGAGCCACTCGCCCGGCGCCAGCCGTCCTCGATCCCGCGTGAACGCAGCGATGTAGCTCAGATGCGCCAGCAGGAACAGCACCAGCCCGGCGAAGAAGCTTCCCGACGGCAGCATGAGCAGGACGTCTCCGGCGAGTGAGAAGAGCAGCGCCGCCAGGACCAACACGGTTGGGATGGAGAAAGCCATCCCTGCACCCGCGCCGAAGATCAACCAGGCGATCAAGAACACCATGGTCAGCGGCTTGCCGACATACTCGAGCCACGGCCGGCGCGCGCCGACGCCGATCCAGTCGATGACGGCGGCCAGGACGGCGAGGGCAGGCAATACCACCAGCATCATTCCTGCGGCGGAATCTGCCGCTGGAGACTGCATTCCCATGGCGCCATGCAGCACAGCGGCTGCAGGCCAATCAACCACGCAACTCATGTGTGCGCCTCCCGTGCGCTCATGCGGAATCTGCTGCGCCCAGCCGCTGGCGCAGTGCGCGGGCAAGGGCTCGGGCGCGATCCGGGGCCTGCCCCACGTAGCTGCGCATATCGAGCAGCTCACGCATCCGCGAGGGTTGCACGTAGCGAAGAAGGACGGTGTCGGTGGTCAGTTGATTGAGGAGTGGATTAGGGCGGCCGCCCCGCACCGCCTCCCTAGCAGTGACCAGGTGCTGGCGAAGCCGGTCGCGCACCTGCTCGCGTTCGGCTCCGGCGCGCATCAGGGCCGAGGCGATCCGCTCGGCCGCTGCGAATGGCCCGTGTGCATCCAGGAGCGCTGCCGCCTGCGCCTCATCCACCTGGAGGCCGGTCACGATACCCTCAGACAGGATCAGCATCTGCTCTGCAGCAAGAAACGCTACAGGAATCGAGCTGCGCCAGTTCGCCGAGTCGTCCAGCGCGCGCTCGAGCAGAGCGTCGGCTGCGTTGTGCCATGCGGCCCCTGGCAGCGACGCAACGAGCCGAGCCAGCAGACATGCTTCCTCGGCCTTCACCGGACTGCATTCGTACGTCGCCGCCATGGATGCGGTGGCAGTGTCGCCGGACGGGTCAGACGCGATCCTTCCCAGGCCGGGTGACTGCATCAACTGCAGCTCGAACGCGAACTTGTGCAGCGAGGCGGCCAGTGCGGCCAGTGCGCTCAACAGCTCATAGTCCTGGACGCGCGGGTAGGTCTGCGAAGCCACCGGGTGGGATTCGATGCCCAGCGCGTTCAGCACGGAAGCCTCGAACGTCTCGAAAGTGACGCCGGTTCCCTGCAGCAGTTCGATGAATGGCGCGCCGGTGCCCACCGCGCCGCGCATACCCTTGCCGCGCAACTGCACGCGCAGCCGCGCCAACGCCTCGAAGTGGCCGAGAAGATCCTGAGCGCAGACTGCCAGGCGGTATCCGAGCGTCGTCGGCTCGGCGGGCTGCAAGTGGGCGTAGCCGAGGACGATCACCTCGGCGGTGGCGTCGATCCGGGCAGCAAACGCCAGCAGCACGGCGCGCAGCCTGCCGAGCAGCAGGCCCATGGCTGCCCGCTGACGGGCGACATCGGCGTTGTCCATCACGTCTGCCGATGTAAGCCCCCAGTGCAGCACGCTTCCACCGATCGGACATTGTCCGGCGTAGACCTGTCGTTCGGCCATCACATCTTCGATGCCCGCCGCCTCGAGCTCGGCCGAGCGTGCGAGGTCAATCGTGTCCACGTGGGCGCGCAGATCCTCGACCTGCGGCGTTGTGATCAGCCCGGCAGACGCCTGCACCTCAGCCACTGCCAGCCAGATGCGCCGCCATGTCCGGCGGCGCGCCGCCTCCGACCAAACGGCCCGCATCTCGTCCGAGCCAAAGCGCGAGGTGAATGGCGACAGATCCATCGATTCCTCTGGACGCGGCGTAGCAGCCGGTCTCATGGTTTGACCTGCGCGAGCCGGCGGCGCGCCAGCACGGTGTAATCCTTGTGGTTGTCAAAGCCGATGTAGTAGCGGCCGAGGCGCTTGGCCGCGAGGCACGTCGTCCCTGAACCACAGAAGGGATCAAGCACAACATCGCCGCGGAAGGTGTAGAGCTCGATCAGCCGCCGGGGCAGTTCCTCCGGGAACGGCGCCGGGTGCCCGATCTGACGGGCGGACACGGCGGGGAAGGTCCACACGCTCTTGGTCCACTCCAGGAAGTCATCCCTGCTCAGCGTGTTCTTGCGACCCTTCCCGGGGCGAGCGAATGTCTCCTTAGAGAATACCAGGATGTACTCGTGAATGTCGCGCAGCACTGGATTGGCCGCTGATCGCCAGGATCCCCAGGCGGTCGAAGGGCTGGCGCTGCTGGCCTTGTTCCAGATGATCTCACCGCGCATCAGGTAGCCGATCTCTAGCATGTCCTGCACGACGAAGGCATGCAGAGGGATGTAGGGCTTGCGGCCGAGGTTGGCGAGGTTGACGCACGCCCGTCCGCCTGAGACGAGCACGCGATAGGTCTCGGAGAACACGCTCCGCAGCAGTTCCCGGTACTCGTCCAGTGTCAGGTTCCGGTCGTATTCTTTGCCGGCGTTGTAGGGAGGGGATGTGACCATCAGGTGCACGCAGCCGTCAGGCAGAGCGACCATCCGTTCTGAGGACTGGCAGATCACATGGTCGAGGTGCGACTCGGGGACGGGCTGTTCCGGGGCCGCCGCCGAACCAGATGCCGGCTGGGGGTAGATCCTGCCGGCGTAGAAGGAGGATGAGTCGTGGCTGATCCGGCCGGGCGAGCCGAAGGCGCTGGTGGAGGTGCGCCGAGTCGTCTTCCTTCGGCGCGCCTCACTGCTCATGGCTCAGGTAGCCAAACTGCTGCAGTGCGCCCTCAGACTGCCTCCAGCCGCGAAGGACCTTGACGCGCAGGTCGAGGTAGATCTGACGGCCGGACATTTCCTCGATCAGCTTGCGGGACTTGGTGCCGATCTCGTGGATCATGCGGCCGTGCCGGCCAATGACAATCGCCTTCTGCGATTCCCGCTCCACGAACAGCACGGCGGAGACATAGGCGCGCTCCTCTGAGCGTTCCTTGAACTCCTCCACCTCGACCGCCACGCTGTGTGGGACCTCGCCGTGGAGCAGGCTCATGGCTGCTGCGCGAATCAGTTCGCCGGCCAGATCCCGCTCGTAGGTCGGCGTGAGTTCCTCGGCCGGATAGTACTGGGGCCCGAAGGGGAGCATGGCGACCAGTCGCTCGATCAGGCTGGAGCAGCCGTCGCCACGCGTGGCCGAGACCGCCCAGGCCTCGGCCTCCGGGAGCAGGGCGGCATAGGCGGCGGCTTGCGCGGAGAGATCCGCGGGGTCCACCAGGTCCGACTTGTTCAGTGCCAGCAGGATTGGATGGGATCCGGAGGACGCGCGCACTCGTTCTACTGCAAGCCCGTCGTCCGCGCTTGGGCTCGCTGACAGGTCGAAGACCAGCATGACCACATCGGTATCGGTGATCATGTCCCGCGCGACGGCGTTCATTCGCTCGCCCAGCCGGTCGTGTGGCGTGTGGATGCCAGGGGTATCAACCAGGATGACCTGCGCGTGAGGCAAGGTGAGGATCCCCAGCTGCCGGCGGCGGGTCGTCTGAGGGCGGGGAGAGACGGGCGCCACGGGTTGACCGAGCGCAGCGTTGATGAGAGAGGACTTCCCCGTGCTCGGGCGGCCCACAATGGCGACAAAGCCGGATCGGAAGGCTGGGTCTGCTGTGGTCATCCCTACTATTGTCCAGGGAAGGGCGAGGAGTGTCAAGCTGCCCCGGGCGTCTGGCGGCCGTGACACGCAGGAAGGTGACACACTCCCCAAGGTCCATCAGGCAGGCTATAATCGCAGGCAAGCACAAACCTTAGCTGGGCGCGGCATTGTGGTCTGCACCGGCAAACCGCCCGACCCCAGGTGATCATTTCGAGGGCATGCGAAAGGGCGCCATGAGCATCTTCAGCCGCAAGAAGACCGACCGTTTCACCGAGTTGCTGCTCAAGCAGGCTGAGTACTCGCTTGAGGGCATGCAGCTCTTGCTCCAGTACGTCAAGAACCCGGATGATGCCCTGGCGCGCCAGGTGTCGGAGGTGGAGGGCCAAGCCGACGAAGTACGCCGTATCCTGATCGATGAACTAAACCGGACGTTTGTCACCCCGATCGACCGTGAGGACATCTTCGCCCTCTCCGGGACCGTGGACGATGTGCTCGACTACGCCTACTCGACGGTTGAGGAGATGACGCTGCTCAAGGTGCAGCCGAACGCCTACATTGAGCGAATGGTGTCGCTGATGACCGACGCTGCCCGCGAGCTGCACAACGCCATCGCCCGGCTGGAGGACCACCCTCAAGTGGCCACCGACCACGCCGTGCGTGCCAAGGCGCTCGAGAACCGCATGGAGACCGTCTACCGCGACGCGATCGCCGACCTGTTCAAGTCGCCTCGCGACATGGACCATGTGGTGGAGATGTTCAAGCTGCGCGAGATCTACCGGCACCTGTCGAACGCCGCCGACCGCGGGGACGCCGCAGCCAACGTGATCGCCGATATCGTGGTCAAGAAGATGTAAGGGGAAAGACAAACGATCTGCTCTCGGCCGTCGGTGATTGGCCGTGAGCCGATCCGGAGGGGCGGCCCCCTCCGGATGCACCAAGGAGAACCAGCGACTCGCCCCACATGGTGAGTCGCTGCGTTTATGGGGTTGCCGTGCGCGGCCTGTTGGCTGCTCGTTCCCGGTCGAGGCTGTTGATTGTGTCCGCCGTCAATCCTGCTGGGCGGCCAGACGCTCAAGCTTGGTGCCGACCTCGCGCCACTGGATCTTGGACAAGCCGAGCTTCTGGCGGATGTAGTCCTTGTCCTTCCCGGCGCGCAGGTCGGTGAGCGCAGCCGTCCAGCGGCAGATGTTGAACGAAAGGTGCTTCTCCAGCCCGGCGGCCGTGCCGATCTCCTCCAGCAGGTACTCGAGGCGGCGCGGTGAGTAGGGGAAGACGCGGTCACGCGGGGCGTACTGCGCCAGGTACTCACGGTAAGCCGTGACCCACGTCTGGCTGAGGGGCAGCCGCCGCTCGCGATAGCGCTTGCGCACATCCGGGTAGCGAACGAACAGGACAGGCCCGCCGGCGGCGCCCAGGTCGATGTGGTGCAGGTAGAGCGCGAGGCATTCGGACTTCTTGATCCCCGTCTGCAGCAGCAGGCTGAGCAGCGTGTACGGCCGGGCGTCCGGCCGCGGCCCGCGCCGGAGCGACTCGGCGCGGTGAAGAACGGCATCCATCTCGTCCGGTGTGAGGACTTCTGAGAGCGGGCTGAGCACGCTCTGCTGCGCAACGTCGGCGGCCGGGTCCTCGGACAAGACGCCGGCCTCGACCAGCCAGCGGAAGAAGGCCTTGATCGAGGTGACCCTGCGGGCGTAGGTCTTCGGGGCGCACGGGACGCCGCGCCGATGGAGCATCCACTCCAGGAAGTTCTTCAGGTCGTGCGTTCCGATCGCGTTGAGTGCCACGCCCGCTCCGAGGAACTTCCCCAGCAGGCGCAAGTCGCCGGCGAAGGCCTTGACCGTGTGTGGCGAGCGGCCAGCCTTCTCGAGTGCTTCCTCCCAGGCGCGCAGTGCTGCGCTGAGGGAAGCGTCCGCGCGCAAACGCGCGCTCCGGCCCACCGTTGGAGCGGCCTCGGCGCTTGCGCGGGTGAAGAGGGGCAGGTCGTCCTTGGCGCCCGGCATGGGATCCCCTTTCGAGGGACTGCGGGCGTGAGCATAGACACGAGCGGCAGAAATGTCAACACGCGTGGATGAGCCAGTCGCCGACGGAGATCCCAAACGAGACTGCCGCCCGAAGGCGGCAGGTGAGGGATCACAAAGCAGACCGGCGGGCCCTAGGAGGCGAAGGCCGCCTGCAGCATGGCCAGGATGGCGTCGCGATTCGGGAGCAGGACATTCGCGCCCGAGTAGGGGACCAGCCAGGAGGTCGTCAGCGTCGAGTCCACCCGATGCAGCGATACACGGCTGCGGTCTGCGGACACCGTCGTCGCCAGCGGGACGAGCGGGAGCAGATCGTTGATCTCCACATCGGTCTTTACCAACGCATGGAACTGCTCGGACAGATCGGGCACACGCGATAGGCCATTCAGGCTGATCAGA
>JAPLGR010000018.1 GCA_026390045.1 Chloroflexota bacterium
GAGGCCGAGTCCCTGGTGATAGCCACAGGCTCCTCGCCCCGGCGGCTGGGTGTCCCCGGTGAGGAGACACTGATCGGCCGGGGGGTGTCGTTCTGCGCCACGTGTGACGGCGCCTTCTTCCGCGGCAAGGATGTGGTCGTCGTGGGCGGTGGCGAGAGTGCGGTGGAGGAGGGGCTATTCCTGACCAAGTTCGCCACCCGTGTGCGCATCATTCACCGCAGGGATGAGCTCCGCGCCGGCGAAACGCTCAAACGCCGGGCGGCCGCCTGCGACAAGCTCTCGTTCATCTGGGACAGCGTGGTCGAGGAGATCCGAGGTCAGGGCAAGGTGGAGGCAGTCCGGATCAAGAACCGGAAGAGCGGTGCGACGTCCGGGCTGGCCACCGACGGCGTGTTCGTGTTCATCGGAAACGACCCGAACTCGGAGCTCTTCAAAGGACAGCTGGCGATGGATGACCACGGGTACCTGATCGCCGACAAGGGGATGATGACCAGCGTGCCGGGTGTGTTTGCCGCCGGTGAGATCCAGGATCCAGTCTACCGGCAGGTGGCTTCCTCGGTCGGGCAGGGGTGTCAGGCAGCGATCAGTCTCGAGCGCTGGCTGGCTGCCCGGGAATGAGGCATGCCTGAGGCGGCCGGCCTGTTCTACGAACACCGCAGCGGCGGACCCTCGGCGACGGGGCGTCCGCCGCTGGTCCTCATTCACGGCGCCGGGGGAGCCCGCCTGTACTGGCCCCCGAAGCTGCGTCGGCTGCAGGGGTGGGCGGTCTACGCGCTGGACCTCCCGGGGCATGGAGATTCACCCGGCCCGGGACAATCGACGATCATCGGCTATCGTCAGGCTATTGAAGCGTGGGCGGACGGGCTGGGGCTGCCGCCCGTGGTGGCTGTGGGGCATTCGATGGGCGGGGCGATTGCGCTGTCTCTAGCGCTTGACGCGCCTGCCCGCGTCGCCGGCCTTGTGCTGGTGGGAACCGGCGCGCGGCTGCGCGTTCACCCCATGCTGCTTGAGGCGACATGTCTGGACGATGCGGGGGCGGAGGTGCTGATGTCGGCCTGGTACTCTTCGGCATCCTCGCCTCGGATGCGTGACCTGGCCGCCCGGAGCCTGCAGGCGACGGATTTCGCCGTCCTGCACGGGGACTTCATGGCATGCGATGGTTTCGATGTTATGGATCGCCTGGGCGCGATCGGCCAGCGGGCACTGGTCGTTGTTGGCGAAAACGACCAGATGACGCCGGTCAAGTACGCGCGCTATCTGGCGGATCACATGGGGCGAGCATGGCTTGAGATCGTGCCGGGCGCAGGCCACATGGTCATGCTTGAGCAGCCGGCGGCGGTCGAGAAGATCCTCACCGATTGGCTTGCCGGGATCTTCCTGCCGGGCTGATCGCCTGGGTTCCGGGAAGCAGCCGCGGGTGCGACAGGGCTCAGCGAGCCGGGGGATCGATCGGCGCAGTGGGCCCGTGCAAGTTGAGCCTCAGGACCAACGTGGGGAGCAGCGCCTGCACAGCCCGGGCGCGGTGGCTAACGCGGTTCTTGTCTGCTTCCGAGAGCTCGGCCATCGTCTGCCCCCGGCCGGCAACGAGGAAGATCGGGTCGTAGCCGAATCCACCGGAGCCCGCCTCTGCCGGGACAACTTCCCCTTCGCACACGCCCACCCCCAGGTCGACCGAGCCCTCAGGGCTAGCCAGCGCCATAGTGCAGCGGAAGCGGGCCGTCCAGGGGCGGGGGTGAGGCTGAACGAGGCCGAGGAGCATGCGGCGTCGGTCGGTGTCGGACGCGTGCTCGCCGGCGATTCGGGCAGAGTGCGGGCCGGGGGCGCCTCCTAGGGCGTCCACCTCCAGGCCGCTGTCGTCCGCCACCGTCCAGTTGCCTGTGATCCTGGCGAAGGAGGCTGCCTTGCGCCGGGCGTTCTCGGCGTAGTCGGACCCCTCCTCGATCTTGTGTAAGGCTTCCAGATCGGCTAGCGAGACCAGCCGAAGACCATCGAGGTTGAGCAGTGCGCGCATTTCGCGCAGCTTCCCGGCGTTGGCGGTGGCAATCAGAAGGGTTGGCTTCTCACTCATCAATGGCTATTCGAACAGGACCCATGCCGCAGATGTGCCGTATACCGGCATCTCGGATCTCACATATTGGGTTTGCACTAACGCCCCATCTCGTTATGTCTACATCAAGCGCCGCAACTTGACGGTTGATTCTATCTATGTTATACTCAACTGGCTTTGCTGGAAACTGGATTGCCAGGTGGCGGTGTGAACCTCAACAGCCGGCACCCGTTGCGCCTCAATGTCGGTTTCCTTCTACACGAGAGCATTGGGTACAGCCGTACATTTGACTTCGACCTTCCCTCCGTCCAGGTAAGTGGAGACCTGGACGTTTCGCATATGCAGGGCGAGCTGCGCCTGACCCGAACGGCGCAGGGATTGTATGGACAGGGGCAACTTCGGGCGACGACATCGCTGGAGTGTGTTCGCTGCCTGGCCCCGTTCGACCAGGAGATCAGCGCCCGGTTGAACGACTTGTTCGTCCACCCGCCGGGTGCCTCCAGCGAGCCGTTGCTGGCCATCCCGGAGACGGCGATTCTAGACCTGAGCCCGCTTCTCCGGGAGTACTTCCTGCTCGACGTTCCACTGCAGCCGGTGTGCCGGCCCGACTGCAAGGGTTTGTGCCCGGAGTGCGGGAACAACCTGAACGAGATAGTGTGCAGTCACCCGGCATCCGACATTGACCCGCGTCTGGCTGGCCTGCAGTCCCTGCTCTCCAAGGACTGACCCGGCCAGACGGCGCACCACCACCCTGCCGCAGGATCGTCATCTGCGGCGCCACCAGGAGGGCATGGATGGGCGTTGCCAAGGAGCGTTGGCAGAAGCGGGAAGCCTTCGCCGCACTAGTGGAGAAGGGCGACTACCAGGGCTACATCACGACCGAAGACATCGTGACCGTCTTCCCCGATGTGGAGGACGCCGCCGACCGGCTTGAGCGCATGCTGGCCTTCTTCCGCGGCGCCGGCATCGAGGTCTACGATGACCCGCTCCAGATCCCGGCCCACCTGCAGCCGGATGTCCGCCACCCCGAAGGGCCGGATGCCTTCGACCTGAGCGCCATCTCGTCCGATGACACCGTCGGGCTGTACCTCAAGGAGATGGCCCGCGTCCCGCTGCTGACCACGGAGGAAGAGGTCGATCTGGCCACGCGCATCGAGCGCGGCAAGGCCGCCGAGGTCAAGCTGGCGCGCATGAACGGCAACTGCCCGCCGAAGAAGCGCGCCGAACTGCAGGGCCAGATCCAGGATGCCCGCGGCGCACGCGATCACCTGATCAAGGCTAATACCCGCCTGGTCGTCAGCATCGCCAAGAAGTACATGGGCCGCGGCGTGCCGTTCCTGGACCTGATCCAGGAAGGCAACCTGGGCCTGATGAAAGCGGTTGAGAAGTTCGACTACCACCGCGGCTTCCGCTTTAGCACCTATGCTACCTGGTGGATCCGGCAGACGATCACCCGCGCCATTGCCGACCAGGGACGGACGATCCGCGTGCCGGTCCACATGTCGGACCGCATCCGCCGGCTGTACAAAGTCGCTCGCGAGCTGGAGCAGAGCCAGGGGCGCAAGGCCACGCCGGAGGAGATCGCCGACGAAATGGAGGTCGACTCGCGCAAGGTGCAGTGGATGATGCGCGTCTCCTGGCGCCCGCTGTCGCTCGAGACGCCGGTGGGCGAAGAGGAGGACTCGGAGCTCGGCTCTTTTGTCGAGGACGAGACCACCCCGACGCCCACGCAGTCGGCGTACCAGAATCTGCTTCGGGAGAAGATCGAGGACGTACTTGCGACGCTCAGCCCGCGCGAGGCGCGTATCCTGCGCCTGCGCTTCGGCCTGCACAACGGCCGTTCGTACACGTTGGAAGAGGTCGGCCAGAAGTTCGGGCTGACCCGCGAGCGCATCCGCCAGATCGAGGGCAAGGCATTGCGCCGGCTGCGTCACCCGCGCCGGGCGCGCCAGTTGCGCGACTACCTAAGCTGATCCATACAGGGATTGCAGGATCTCAGGGGCGGCCCAACGGGCCGCCCCGATGCGTCACTGGGTCGCATCGGTGCAATCCGGTCCGGCTGTATGCGGGAACTGCGGAGCTTCAGACTCGAGGCTGGGCGCCGAAGTCGGCCGGCGAACGTACCAGTCGCCAGGCGCCGGTATCGGGAGCGAGTGCCAGTTCGAAGGTTCCGCTGCCTTCGGCCATCACCAAGACGTGGGTCTCGCCGGCATCGATCCACTGACGGCCGATGGAGGCGACGGTGTAGCGCTGCTCGCGCCAGAGGAAGGAGCGCGGGCGCAGGCGGCCGCCTCGGCCGACGCGGGCTTCAACCAGGACGGGGTCGCTCACGCCTTCTCGGCGATCACGCGCAGGATCAGCTTGAGCGCGGCATCGGCCGCGCTCTCCTTGTTGCTGGTTCGGTCCCCCTGCCACAGGTAATGCTCGGCCAGATCGCCGGTGCGAGTACTGACGGCAATCCAGGTGGATCCGACCGGCTTGTCGGGCATTCCGCCTGCTGGACCGGCGATGCCGGTCACCGAGACGCCGAGATCGGCACCGAAGGTGATCCGCGCACCGCGCGCCATCTCGATTGCCGTCTCGCGGCTAACCGCGCCGTGGTCATACAGAGTCTGATGCCGGACGCCAAGCAGCCGCTCCTTGGAGTCGTAAGCGTAGGCAACGACACCGCCAAGGAAGTAGTCGGAGGAGCCCGGGACCTGTGTTAGGCGGTGGCCAAGCAGACCGCCGGTGCAGGACTCGCCGAGTGCGATCGTCCACCCGCGGGCCTTGAGTGCATCGCTCACCTGGGTTTCAAGCGTTTCATCCATACGTGCCTCCGGCAGCCGGCCTCCGCGTGCTTCGCGGCGATTATACCCGCCGGTTGACAGTCGCTGGGCCGGACAGTATGCTTCGCGTCGATGTCCCAGATGGCCCTCTTCGGGCTTGCCTCACCGGTTCTGACCGTCTCCGATCTGACGCGGCGCGTGCGTGAGCTGCTGGACACCGACTACCGCCTGAAAGATGTGTGGGTGAGCGGAGAGGTCTCCAACGTCTCTCGCCCCGCCTCCGGCCATCTGTACTTCACCCTCAAGGATGCAGGGGCTTCGCTGCGCTGCGTGATGTGGCGGCCGGATGTTGCCCGGCTGCTTGCCCCACCGCGCGACGGCGAGGCGATCGAGGCTCATGGGCGGGTCAGTGTCTACGAGGCCGGGGGCCAGTACCAGCTGTACGCCGATACCCTTCGGCCGGCGGGAGAGGGCGTGCTTTTCCAGCAGTTCCTGCGCCTGAAGGCGCGGCTGGAAGCGGAAGGGCTGTTTGACCCCCAACGCAAACGGCCCCTCCCGGGCTGGCCCAGGCGGATCGGGCTGGTCACGTCACCCAGTGGAGCGGCGCTGCGCGACGTAGTCCACGTCCTTGAGCGGAGATTCCCCTTGGCCGAGGTGACGCTGGTGCCGACGCCCGTCCAGGGCGAGGGGGCGCCGGAGGGAATTATCGCCGGGTTGCAGGCGCTCAACCGCCACGCGCATCCCGATGTGATCCTGCTGGTGCGCGGCGGAGGGTCGATCGAGGACCTGGCCGCGTTCAACGATGAAGGGGTGGCGCGGGCGATCGTCGCCTCGCGCGCTCCCGTGGTGAGCGGGGTGGGTCACGAAACCGATTTCACGATTGCCGATTTTGCCGCCGACCTGCGCGCCGCCACACCCTCTGCCGCGGCCGAGATCATCTCTCCGGATGTGAGCGTCCTGTGGGAGGACCTGCGTCTCTGGCGGGCACGCCTGGCGGGCGCCCTGGGCGAACGATTGCGCGCACACCGTTGGACACTTGATGGGCAGCGGTTGAAGCTCCGGCTCTCCTCGCCGCGGGCGCAAGTGATCGGTGCCCGCCAGCGGCTGGACGATCTGGGTAGCCGCGCTCTGGCGGCCATCAGCAGCGGAGTTCAACTTCGCCGCGTGAGGGTGGGAGGGCTCATCCAGACTCTCCGGGCGGTGGGTCCGACGGCAGTGCTGGAGCGCGGCTACGCGGTGGTAAGCGTGAGAGCCAGTGGACGGATCATCCGGACGCGCAAGCACGCGCAGCCCGGGACGGAGCTTGAGGTTCGCGTGGCGGACGGGACATTCCCCGCCCGCGCGGAGTGAGGCGGCGGAACACGCCGGCCGAGCCCGGAAAGGAAGCGATCATGGCCAAACGCGCGGTGAAGGCCCCCGCCGACCTGACCTACGAGCAGGCCCTCCAGGAACTGGAGGGCGTGGTTCGGCAGCTCGAAGCTGGCGAAGGGTCACTGGAGGAAGCGCTGGCGCTGTTCGAGCGCGGGCAGCTGCTTGCCGCGCGCTGCAGCAAGCTTCTTGGAGTCGCCGAGCTCAAGCTGCAGGAGCTGACAGCCGAGGGAGACGGCTCCGTGCGCGCCGTCGACCTCGAGGAAGAGGGCTAGATGGACCTCACCGGCGTTCTCCGCAATCCGGTGTTGATCGGGGCCCTGATCGCCTGGTCGCTGGCACAGGGCATCAAGCTGCCGATTGACTACCTTCGCTTGCACCGCTGGAACTGGTCACTGCTCCTGTCCACCGGGGGAATGCCCTCGTCGCATTCGACGCTGGTCACCGCCATTGCCCATGGGACGGGAATGGTCCAGGGGTTCGATTCGCCGGCGTTTGCCGTGGCCGTCGTGCTGGCGATGGTCGTGATCTACGATGCGACCGGCATCCGTCGCCAGGCCGGGCTGCATGCCGAGATGATCAACGCCATGGTGCAGGACCTGATGGAAGGGCACCAGCTGCAGCAGGAGAGACTAGCGGAGGTCCTCGGGCATTCGCCGGCGGAGGCGGCCGTCGGCCTCGTGCTGGGCATCGTCGTCTCGACGATCACCGTGCTGCTGATGCGCGGTTAGCCCACAGCCGGCGGCCGGCGAGCAAGAGCTGCCGGGCCTCCGGCGCCTTGAGCGCGCAGGCTGCCGCCAAGTAGACCGCCGCGCCCAGCAGAACACCGGCGCCGCCGCGGATCCAGGGCGCGAGCCTCCCCGTCAGCAGTAGCCATCCCCACAGGCAGATCCCCATCGCGAGCGTGGAGCCGAGCGAGGCCAGGATGCCGGGCCGAAGCCGCATTCCCTCCAGCCCTCCCGTCCGACGGCGCAGGAGGGCCAACAGGACGATGCATTCGAGCGCCGTGGCCAGCGAATTGGCGAGCGCCAGGCCGCCGTGCGGCATCCATCCCCATTGTTGGAAAGCCCGCGCCAGGGCTAGGCTGAGGACGACGTTCAAGGCCATCGCCGCCGCGCCGACCGCCACCGGCGTCC